>CAYTDH010000203.1:0-8043 GCA_964436325.1 uncultured Tangfeifania sp. | reverse complement strand
CAGCTCAGCTATGGCTATCCAAAATCCGGTGATTTTTTTTCATGCGTTTGCCCTGAGAACCAATTCGTTATAGCTAAAAAAACAAGGTGTTTTTGTTTTGCAGTATCAGGTCGAAGTCGATGTTTTGCCCGATTACGCTCATGGCCTTTATCTCATCGGTTGATACCGGTACCAGGAAAATACTGTCGTTGTTTTCGTAGCATTCCTGTACTTCCTTTAAATCGTTTTTAATCTCGCCGTAAACCGCCCGGTTGGTATTGGCCAGGAAAATGGATTTCTGCACGCGAGTGCAACCTTTTTTTATCAGGTATTTGGCTACCTGGGTGCGTACCTTATTGTTTTCGATGTCGTACATTACAAAATAGATCATTTTTTGATTATTCGTTTTTATTTGCTTCATGATTCCAAAAATCTGCCGGATTCGTTCAGATAAAGGTTCAAGCATTTCGGGGCCTGTTTTAGTCCTTATTTCGGGAGAATTATCAAGCCCGGCTTTTTTTATTTTCCGCAGCTTTTCGGGAAAAGTGAGCTCCTTATTTTTCTTTTTTGCCATTTACATGTACCATTGCGCCAGCATTTGCCGGCAAATTTCATTTAGTTCGGGATGTGTTCCTGCACGCGGCGAAATAACTGCAGTAAACCCTTTTTTCCCGTAAAACAAATTTATTTCGGCTTGTTTCCGGCCGAGTGCAAATTTAAATTTCTTCCCGTAATGGATATTGGTTATTTCGGTGGTTGCTATTTCGTTTTCAAGCATTTTGGCCACCACATTTTCAGTAATTGTTTCAATTTGTTCGGGCACATGAATTTGCTTTTCGCGTTTGGGCTTAAAATTGGGATTCAGTGTTTTTTTAATTTTTTCCAGGGCCTCGTCCTCCAATTGGGGCTTTTCCGGCGGCGGGTTTTTCTCACGGTCACTTTTCTCTTTTTCTTTAAATTCGGCCTTTAATTTTTTAACGGCGATGTAATTGTTAAAATCGACAAAATTTTCGGGAATAACGGGTTCTGCATCGGGGTTGTAATACACCTGCGAATCGAGTGAAATGAAACATGCACGGGTTACGTCGCTTGTGCGTGTATCTGCTACCTGCTGCAGATTGTATTGTTTGGAGAATGAATCGGTAAACGCGCGGTAAAAGATGGAATACCGCCCGGCATCGTACATTTTTTCGTTGATTCGGAAGAGTATTTTCAGCCCGTCTTCGCTGGGCGATGCAAACATAAGCAATATCCGGGAGTCGCTTTTTAATGCTGCTTTTAATGCGGCGGGTGTGGTTTCCTTTACCGACAGGTGGTCGATATCGAGCATAAAATGATTTATCCAGGCAAAGTTTTCGGTGCGACGTACGGGTGGATGAAAAATACCGGTAACCACGTACGGCAAATCGCGTTTCAGTGCCTGGTACCTTTTTATATCAATATTTTTTACCAGCCGCAATTGTCGGATTGCGGAGGCAATGGCGGGTTTCGGATTTTTTACGGCATGAAACAGGTATTCGGGTGTCACTTTTTTGAGGGGGTCCCTGGATTGATAAATGCATTTTCCGGCTTGCAACATAATCAGTTTAAAGTTTAAAGTTTAAAGTTTAAAGTCTGGAGTCTGCGTGCAGACACGTTTAAATTCAACCATATTTTTTGAATTTTTGGGCGAGGTCCTGCGCAAACAGATCAATATGAACAAGCCGCGATCGGCTGACGTTTTTTTCGCGCACTACTTCATCCAGATAGTCGTTCATGCTTTGTATAAGGATGCGTTTTCCCAGGCCTTCGAGCCAGAAGGAGCCGTCGTCGCGAATGCTGTAACAGTCTTCGTTAATCACTTCCTGCCGGGCGAGTGAAAACACCACATAGTCGGCCCACACGCGGAAACGCTCGATAACATCGAATACGAGCACCGGTCGGTTGTAATCATCGCGGTGAAACACGCCAACGTATGGATCGATTCCTGCTTTAATAAGGCCCCCTTCAATTTTGCCGTAAAGTATCCCATAGGCATAATTCAGGAGGCAGTTGCATAAGTCGGTTGCGGGATGTTGTTTGCGGCCCGGAATTTTGAATGCTTCGGGCAAAAAAAGATTTACGGCATTAAAATAAATACGCGACGCAGCGCCTTCCCACCCACGCAGGCCGGCGGCAATATCGGGGATTACCTCGCCTTCCAGTTTTCCTGTTTTTGTCCGGTAGTCTTCAATACGGGCAATAGCGGTTTTCACCCGTTCCGCCCCGGCTTCGGTTTCGGTGTTCACAGACAACAGCAGCGCCTGCTGGTTCTCCATTTTATGCCTGATTATGGTTTTAATCCATTGGATGGCATCTTTGGAGAAGGTAAATTCTATCTGCCCTTTCCTGATGGTTGACACCGAGCCGTATTTGTGGCTCCAGATGCGGCCTTTGGGGTTTCCTCCCTTATCCACAAACAGCACTTCAATTTCGTATTCGATGGCCAGCAGGGCGGCATCGCTCGTAATTTGTGCCCCTTTGGAAATGACGATGCTTTTAACGCCCGAGGGATGGATGCGCTGTTTACCATCAGGGTGGATCACCAGAAACGTATCGCTGTCTTTCACGAGGCTGGTTCCGTAAGTATTCAGTACAAGTTCCATATCTGTAAAAGTTTAGTCTTTAGTAAATTATTTCGTGCTGCGGGAATGTAATCTTTTTAGCGGCGCGTGTGAGTGCGGTATACATCCACCGGTACTGAATTTCGCGCGATTGGTTCATCAGCGCCGGCTCGATGTTCAGGAACACATTATCCCACTCGCCGCCCTGGGCCTTGTGGCAGGTTATGGCATAGCCAAATTTTACCTTTAGCGCGTTAAACCGTTTATCGTTTTGCATGTACCGGATGAAACTCTCGGTTTTTGGCCTGATGCCGCGTTTTTTCATGCGTCGTGCAAAGTCGATGGTAAACGCTTTTTCTTCTTCCGGCGTTAAATAGGGTGATGCCCTGTAAAGTAAATCCTTCACTATTTTTACTTCCTTGTCTTTTTTGGAATGTGGGTCGGTGGTAACGGCATCAATAAGCGAAACAGTTCCCACTTTTTCGCCGGTGTCGGAAAAAGATTTCAGCCGGAGGTGTTGCCCGTTATTGTACCCGGTATGGTAGTTATTCTGTACCACCATAAGCCACTCACCGGGCTGAAGCGGGACATCGGGTTTTTTAAACAGCCGGTTGCGCACCTGGGAGTTGAGATAATGCGCCGAACCGTTCGAAAGAACAATAAGTACGGCATATCCTTCATTTTGGTTCCGGATCAACCGGGCATATTTTCCGGCAGCTATCCAAATGTTATTTTCCACTTTTATGTCGGGGCCCAGTTTTCTGTTAATGCCCAGGGGGGGTATGTTTCCGGATAAAAGGCTTTCGCGCAGGGTGGTGGCATTTCCGATGATGCCCCAGGCATCGGTTTGGCGTTTTACCTCGGTAAGGGAGGTGTCGATAACCTGTTTTTTGTAGCGTTGTTGCAGGTATTCCGGCGAAAGGGCGGGAATAATGTTGCTGTTGAATGGCGGGAGTTGGGCATCGTCGCCAAGAAAAACCAGTTTGCGGTTCCCGATGTAACGAAAAATATGGTCGAGGAAACGGCCGTCGTCGAAAAGCAATCCCTGGCTATGCTCATATTTATCGGAAATCATGGAAGCTTCATCAATGAAATAGATGGTATCGGGGTGGTCGGGGTTGGGGCGCAGCTTAAATGCGAGTGTTTTGGTATTTTCGTCTACCACACTTTTTAATCCGTCGAGTTCGTAAATGGAACTGTGTATGGTAGTGGCGTTCCTGCCGGATTTTTGTGCCATAACCCGCGCGGCCCTTCCGGTGTAGGCCATCAGGCGGCTGGGGTGTTTTATTGAATCGAGGTAATCGAGCACGCCTTTGAGCAGCGTGGTTTTCCCGGTGCCGGCGTAGCCCTTCAAAACAAATACATGGTCGTTGTTTTCAAAAAACACACCGAGCTTTTGAATGGCCACCCACTGGCCGGTGGTGGGGGTGTACGGGATGAAAGTGAGGATGGGCATGGTTAATGTATTTTCAACAGTTCTTTAATCGGTTTATCCGTTAGGAAATCCTTCTTTGAAATAATTTTAATTTTGCTTAAATCTGCACGATCAAAATGAGATTCGTATCCTTTAATTGGTGTACCGTCATCATTCTTAATTTCCTCCAATGTAAAAATTGAAGTATTGGCAAACAAACCAAATTTACTCCGCAGAGCATCCGATTTATAGATGATTTCGGGAAGTAATTTAATTTTTCTTTTTGTTTCATCGGGCATAACCCGGTAATCGATAATTGATGTTTTACACTCAATTATAAATAACCTGTGTTGATAGACAAAGAGTATATCTATTTCATTGGAGGTATCTTGTTTTTTTAAATGATATCCTGTTCCAATTTCATCATCTTCCAGTGCGAGTTCATCTTTAACTTTATAATATATGTATTCTTCCAACCAATCCCCTGAAAGATATTTTGTTTCTTTCTTATTAATTTTACCATCTTCATTCGGAATAAATCCACTTTCCTTAACAAATTGATTCAATTCCGGGTCATTCTTATATGAAAGTACTTTACCCCTATTCTTTCTAATTTTTTCTGTTTGCGTGAAAAAATCTGTCATTTTATTGTTTAAAAAGAATTTCAATAATATTTGAGATTGCTTATGATCTTTTAAAGGTTTGCCTTTTTTTATATTAAATCCATAAACAATTAAATACTCTTCAAGTGTTAATCTTGAATTTAGTTTAAATTTTCGATTACCGATAACAGGAAAGACTTTGAGATATTCATTATTTTGACCGGTTACATAAAAAATTTTTGCTCCCAGGTTTTTAAAAAATTCCTGAAATACAAGAATCATGACTTTTGTGCCACCAGTAATATTCAAGAAGTATTGATTATCAGAAAATTGATATGATTTAAGTTTATCTTCAATATCTGCAATATCAAATGGATTTACTTCCATGGAATCGTAACTATCAATATTACCAGCTTTAATTATCCATTGCAGTTGATTAACAGTCTGAGAAGAATGCACAAATAAATAATAGTTAGTTAAATCTCTGAATTCTTTAATTAATTCCAGGTTCGGGACAGTTTGTTCGCTTACCAGACTAATTAAAACATTTTTTTGTTCCATATTTTTTGATTTTTAGTTTATATTTTTTTGTATCAACCTTTAAGGTTTTAGGGACTTGGCGTAGTACCCCACATTGCGATGTGTGAGGCTTTCATCCTTAATTGCTGCAGCCGGGCAAAATGTATATCGATAAGGCTGAAGGCCTCCGGCATCGCAGCCAGAAGCAACGTCCCTGTTACCAATGCACACGCAGTCGCAACTACTCTGGGGTAGTACATGTCAAATAACCAATCTGTGAAAAGAAAATCCATCATTTTTAAAATCATACCTGTCAATAATTGTATGAAAACCCAAAATTTTGATTTTTCGATCCAAATCGTTCCTGAAGTTTTCAGAACGTTCATGAATATCGGCCAGTGTAACGATGGAGGCATGAGAACGGAGCCCGAAATTTTTATTGATTGCGCTTAATTTAAACATCACCTGGTGAATAACTTCTTTTTTTACCGGCGGTTTTCCAAGCGAAACTTTGGCCTCGATCAAATAAAGTTCGTTATTGAAAACAAAAACAACATCGAGCTCCTGATCGTTACCTCTTGTTCTGGCTTCATCAAAATGCATGAGTTCAACGCCTGTTAAGATGAAACTATCCGGCAAATTCAATTCGTGTTTAATCCTAAAATACAGATATTCCTCAAACCATTCGCCGGTAAAATAGTTTTTCCATTCATTTGGATACCCTTCGTTTAAGGTTTGAATATCGTACCCCTTATTTTTGAACTTTTTGTATATGGTTTTTAGTTCGTTATATGGTTTTTTGACCAATTTTTTATGGATAAAGCGCACACCATGTGCGGTGAGATATTCGGAAACTGTAATCCGGGTATTTATCGGAGCGGTACTGGAACTTTTGGATGGATAAAGTTCTTCACTGCTGTTACGTCCAATGGGAGCATAAATAATCCGGTTGCCGGGTTTGGAGAAAAATTCGTAAATGGCGAGGGTCATTACTTTAGTTCCACCGGTAAGATTTACCAAAAATCTTGAATTTTGGGGCCATGGATGTCCAATCAGTTTTTTTTCAACATCATTCCAGTTATTTTCGTCGACCACGATTCTTTGAACTGAACCGGCTTGTAATCCTGCTGCCTTTTCAATCCAAATACTTTTCCCGGTCTCTTCCATTTTTTTTGTTGAAATAAAAACTTGATCGTCGTATTGCCCTGTCAATTCTTTTATGATGAGCAAATTGGGTATGGTTTGGTCTGAAATAATACTGACGAGAATGGTATTCATTGGTTATATATTAAACATTGGGTATTCGCGAAACTGCACAAATTGAAACTTTGATGTTTTTGAACCGCCTCCATTTTCCACAATTTCGCGCCGGGTGGTGGAAGCTAGGCAGGGAATACCTGCTTTTTGCAGCCGGGCAACCAGGGCAAAGCAGAAAGTAAGTTCGCCCATAATGTGCACGGCAAAAGCGTCAGAGGTATCTTTGGCAAGCACTTTACGGATTTTTACTTCGTATTGTTCTGCTAAAAGCGCTACATCGCAAGTCCTTGCTGTGGGCTCGATTGCCGGGAATGGCAAATCGAATATTTTGCCGTAAATTTTAGCGGCAGTTTTTTGTTTTTCGTCCCACGACTCAACCGGGTGGTTTGAACAGTTTATGAGCATGAATTGTAATTTTTGTACAACAGTTTTTACCTGTTTTTGTGATTTTTATACAACAGTTTCTAAAACGGCAGTCCGTTTCTGTTATTTGGTTTTATTTCAATTTCATCGTCTTCAAAATCTTTGCACCGGCAAAATGCACTGCCAAAGGGGCAGTTTTCGGGTTCGCCGTTGCAAAACTCAAAATGGTGCTGCCATCCGCCCGGCCAATGTTGAGTTGGATGGTCGAGGTATTCGCGCATGAGTTCGTAACGGCGTTTGGCGGGCAGTCCCTCCGGGAAATCGGGAAAGAATGAAAAATCTGCCCACAGCTTTTCAAACTCCTCGGCCATCAGTTCCAGTTGATCTTTCGTCAATTTTTCGGAAGGCGGAAAGGTTTCCTTTTCGAGGTCAAACCATTGGTTCATAGGTTTTTCCGCGCTGTTTTCGAGATCCAGCATGTAATCGGGATCGAACTCCCCTTTGGGAATGCGCAACTGTGGCACCCGTGTGGCGGCCTGGCGCATGTCGGAGATGAGGTGAGCAAGGTAATGGTGCATGGCGCTATTTAAATAATTGGTTAAAAAAATCTTTTGCCTTATCTTCGCCAACCCATTTTACTACGTAATGCTTCCAAACTGAACGTTTGAAATTAAATTCAATCCACTCTTTTTTGTCTTTTTTTGGATCGATTTCATACCATTTTTTTAGTGCATCGTAGAAGTCATTGTGGTCATTTTCAGGTAATTGTTTCAGTTTTCCTTTCTTATTCAGATAATTCTGAATTTTTCCTTTATTCTTATCTATGGGAAAGTTTAAATCAATCGAAGAGTTTAAATCAAGTGAGTCCCCTTCTTTCTTTTTGCAGAATTCGATTTTCTCTTCAATTTCAGGCACTTTTTTATCACCGCATATAGGTAGAATTTTTTCAAGAAGAATGAGTTTTGCAGATTGCCATTGCTTTTTTGCAATGAGTTTCTCAGTTTCATTAAAAAACTGGCAGTATTCTTTTAACACCTGAAACTGACTATACATTGAATTGTATTCTTCATTGTCTAATCTATCCTGCTCATTTTCGGTTATAAGATTTTCAATTGAAGAAATAATCTCAAAGGATTGCACCATGTTGTTGGTATTTACATTTTCTTGCAGGTCTTTTAGGTGTTTACTTAATGCCTGGATTAATTTCTCAAATATCTCCTTCTCTTTTTTGGCTTGTTCATCAAGAAAATTTTGAGCTATTGACATCGGTTTATACTTTGATTTAATTAGTTGAGAATATCTTTCAAGGTATTCACCAAATTTTTTA
>CAYTDH010000202.1:0-8069 GCA_964436325.1 uncultured Tangfeifania sp. | reverse complement strand
ATTAAAAGGATTTTCTGGTTTTCTTTCAGGAAAAAAACAACCGAAAGCGCGCCCAGCGTTGTAAGTGTAGCAGCAAGCAGGGCGATAAAAACCCGCAGCCCTTTTTGTTTTTGCAGGTGAGTGACCATAATAATGCTGTTGTCGATAATAATGCCGAACGAAACAGTTATCCCGGCCAGCGAATAGATGTGGATTTCCACTTTAAACAGGTAATAAAAAACACAGGCAATAAGCAGGTTGGCCAGGAGCGCCAAAAACAGGATGCCCAGGATTCGGAATGAACGGCTGACAACCAGCACGAACAAGAGCAAAATAAGCAGTGAAAAAAAAGTACGAAGACCGATTTTTATCAGCTCGTCTTTAATGAAAACGGTGCTGTCGCTGGCAACTTGAACCGAATACCCTGGCGGAAGTTTCGGGCCAATTTGCTGCAACTGTTCGCGGATTTTTGCCGACAGTTTTAACTGGTTTTCCCCCGGGACAGAATAAATGACAAGATTAACCGTGTTTTTCCCGTTAATTCGGTAATAGGTTGCGGGCGGCTTTTCTTTAAGCCTGACCGATGCCACATTTCCGAGGGTGACAATCCGCCCGTTTTTGTTGGAAACCGGCAAGCTTTCCCATTTACCTGGCGGAATATACTTTTCGGTTGCAAGCACGGGAACTGAGGCCCCAAAACCTTCCTGCTGGTTCCCCAGAAATTCAGTAGCTCCCAGCCGATTCACAACAGCGCTGATTTCGGCAGGGGTAACGGAATAACTTTCCAGCAGTTGCGGGTTAAAGGTAATCTCCCACTGGTGAGGGGTAACCCCGTGCAAATTAATATCGCCAATGCCTTTTATTTTCAGCAGTTCGGGAATGACCTGCTGTTCGGCAATTTTACCAATTTGGTACGTTGTGGTCGTTGCATTCAGGGTGAGCACCATAAACGAAGCCTGGTTGTCGCTTTGTGGTGCACGTGAGGTAATTTCGGGGTAGCTCATTTGTGTTGGCAGGTTGCTGCGAAGTTGACGGATGAGCATGGAAACCTCGTAGCGTTTTTGGTCGAGTTTGGCTGATTTGTCGAAATTCAGGGTAACCACCCCGGTTCCTACCGAAGAGGTGGACTCGATGGATTTTACCTGGTTGATTTTTCCGAGAATACCTTCAATTTTGGAGGTTTCCTGTTCAATAACCTGCGGCGAGGCATTGGGCCACGAAAACCGCACAGAAAGCTGAGGCAAATTACGTTCGGGCTTAAAGCGCACATCGAGCAGCGGAACAAACGCCACCCCAATGACCATCAGCGCCAGGAATACGACGATGACGGAGAAGGGGGAAAAATATGGTTTGTTGTTTACCGGTTTATTCATTTGGTTTGTTGTTCGTTGTTCGTCGTTAGTTGTTCCTGCTTAACGCTCTTGTTGTTTCAAAAATAGCAAGTTCAGTTAACTTTTGACTATACTTGCTCTATTTCCTGATAAGTTAATTTTTGATACAAATGCAAATATATTCGTTTAAACTTCTAATATCTATTTTCGCTTCAGTAAATAATACATCAGCGGAATCAAATACAAACTCACCACAGTGCCTAATAACTTTAACTACCAATAATAAACCGGTATGAAAAAGCCTTCTTTTATAATTCAACTTTTACAAGGTTATAGCCCAATGGTTTTGCAATGCAATAAACTTCACCATCGGGATTAACTGCTATTCTTGTAACAGGAACATCAGTGGTGAACCGGGCTAAGGGAATTCCATCCTTTAGCGAAAACTTCATTATGGTCTCCGGGCTATCTTTTGCTGTTTGAGACCGAAATGCCTGCATATTTTTTCCATGATAAACTGCATATACAAAATCATCAGTTGCAGCAACATCCATAAAACCCAGGATGTTTTCATTCTTCAGGTAAATTTTTCCGCTACTTACGCTGTATTTGGGTTCGGTAATCCAGTGTTCCCAAATTTTTTCCAAGTAATTGTTTTCTATCTTGTAGCAGCATATGTATCCAACATTAATCGCTGTATATATCAGATATTTACAAGAAAAATCAACGGTAATATTTCCTGCATTGAGTTCAGATAACTGATAAGAATCAATACCCTTGGGTGCAAAAGGAAATTTGCCATTAAAAGTGACCACACTTTCGCCTTCTGTTAAATTAATTAAAGCAAAAAGACCATCTTTAAATAAGCCCTTGGCGATAAATAAATTTTCAGCAACCTGTTTTGCATCAAAAATAAATTGTAATCCAACATCTTTTAAGTCAATTACCTGGTTAGGTTTGCAACTAAACGAATTTATTTCGCATTTGTGAATTTTTTTTAGGTTTGGGTCAAACAGGCAAAATTCTTCTCCTTCATTGCAAAGCCCGCTAAGAAAAGGAGTTGGGAGTTCATCCGGGCCACGTCCGGCATTTCCAAATTGGATAAAAAGATTGTTATTTTTATAATCGTAAACTTTTATAAAATCTTTTTTCGCCCTAACGTCTTGCGTAATCATAATAGAATCATTAAGGAAAAAACTCCCGAGTGCCATAGCCGGAATATCTTTAATAATGGGTATCGTTTTTAGTTTTTCTTCATGTTTAAATGTTGTATTGTATTTGGTGCCGGCAGATACAAAAATTATTAGAATAAAAATACTTTGGGCTATCTTCATTTGTAAAAATATAAATAGTGAGCAATAGATTTCAAAAACTCAAAATATCGTTAATTTCTTTTCGCTTTAGCCGGGGTTGGCTTCTACTAAATTTCCCTGCTTTTCTACCGTGTTTGCAACCCGGGTTTTTTAATATTTTACCTCAGCAATTTAAGGCTATTCTTTTTTTTCAAAATGAAAACTGTTTTTTGTCGTAATTCAGAATCAATCTAAGATACTGATTATCTTGCTTTTCTCCTCAGCAAATAATACATCAGCGGAATCAGATACAAACTCACCACAGTACCAACCAACATGCCGCCGATAATAGCCAGGCCCAGCGGTTTTTGCAGTTCGGCGCCCATCCCTTTCTGAAACAGGAAGGGTAACATGGCCAGTATTGTGGTGAGGCTGGTCATAATAATAGGTTTCAGCCGGCGGCGGCCCCCTTCAAAAATGGAGCGCAGCAGTGAATGCCCGCTATCCATGAGCTTGTTAATCGTGTCCACCTTTAAAATGGAGTCGTTGATTACAATTCCCGCCATCACAATTATGCCGATGGCCGACATGATGTTGATGCCCGAACCGAACAGTTTAAGGAAC
This sequence comes from uncultured Tangfeifania sp., assembly GCA_964436325.1. GTDB lineage: Bacteria > Bacteroidota > Bacteroidia > Bacteroidales > Prolixibacteraceae > Tangfeifania. Next base: position 4,843 of record CAYTDH010000202.1, on the reverse strand, counting down.
AGGAACACCCCGAACAGGTTAACAGGCACTTCGGTCAGCACAATTAGCGGCAGCACAAACGACTCGAACTGGGCAGCCAAAATAAAATAGAGCAGCAATAAACTGACCCCGATAATTAAAAGCAACTCCTTCAGCATTGCCCGGTTTGAAAGGATTGAACCACCGAATGTTACGTCAAATCCTTTGTGATTGGCTGCAATTTCTTTCACCTGCATTGCGGCGCCAGGAAATTCCCGCGCCGAAACATCCAGCATTACCGGGAAATACTCCCCCTCTTTTCCGGCCACGATCGTTTTTAATCCTGTTCCGGAATCAACCTTCACCAATCCCGACAAAGGGATTTGCTCTCCGTTCCTGTTTTTTACGGTTACCTGCTGTACAATATCGTAAACCGATTGATACCGGTTGCCTATGCTTACCGGCACATACATGTTGTTGTTGTTAATGGTAAACACCGTGTTGGCATTAAATGCGCTTTTCACTTCACGGTAGAGGTCGTTGTGGTCCACCTGGTAAAACAGCAGCTTTTCGGGGTCGGTTTCCAAAAGCAGCAACCGCCGGGTAATCAGTTTCGACTGTACCTGTTCCCCAAATTCGGTTTCGGCAGATTCCTGCAAGGCAGCCAGTTCGTCCAGGAAATTGGCCCCCCCGGGGTTAAAATGGACGAACCGTGCCACCACCGGCGCTTCCGGCTTTCCAAAAGCCAGGTTGAACAGGTTTTCGGTATCGGTAAACAAGAACCCGGCACCGGGGAACTTGGTTTTTAATTTCGCGGCCAACTCGCGGGTGAGTAATTCCAGGGCTTCGGGCGATTGGGCTTTCAGATACAGCCTGTTTTCCGAAATACCGGCTTCGTCGCTGCTGTTCAGCAGGTATTGCTGGCGACCGGCTTCTTCAATTACATACAAAGGAGCTTCCTCAATGTCCGATAACAATGCAGTTGTTCGTGCCGTATTTTCATCCAGGGTAACCGGTTCGTTCCAGTCGATTTCCAGCAGAACTTCGTCGTGGCTTACCTCCGGAAACTGCGATACTGGCAACAAAAACCACAATGCTGCTGCCATAATAAGCATTAACACAAATCCGGTTACCGACACAAACCGGTGACGCAATACGAATTTCAACCCGGTCTCATACCAGTGAAAATAGCGGGGCAATTTTTTATCATCTTCCGGTCCTTTTTTGCTGCTTTGGTAAAACAGTCGGTATAAAGTTGGAAGCAAAGTAATGGAAACAATAAGCGAAACCACCAGCCCGATGGAAACAGCTACTGCCTGGTCAAAAAACAGTGCGCCGGCCATCCCTTTCATAAAAATAAGGGGAATAAATACAGCGCAGGTAGTGAGCACCGAGGTTATTAAGGGTCGGATGACTTCGTTGGTGCCGTTAGCACAAGCGTTTGAAAGAGTTCGAAATTGTTTGAAATCGTTTGAAACGTTCAAACTCTTCGAACCTCTCGAACCTCTCGAACTTTTCGAACCTGTCTGGTTTCCAAAATTCCTGTGCTGTGTGATGTTGTCGATGACAATGATGGAGTTGTCGATCATCATGCCGACGCCGAGAACGAGGCCGGAGAGGGAGATGATGTTGATGGAGAGGCCGGCGAGGTAGAAAAACAGCAGGGTAATGATCAGTGAAACGGGAATGCTGATGCCGATAAGCCACGGGGCCCGGCGTTCGCGCAGGAACAGGAACATGGAGAGAAATGCCAGAAGACCGCCGATGAGCAGGCTTTGTCCCAGATTACTGATGGAATACTCCAGCAGCCGGGTCTGGTCGCGGGTTACAGAAAATTCCAGCTCGGGGTAATCTTCCCTGAAATACGAAACCATAAGGTCCAGCTCTTTTCGCAGCCCTGCCATGCGGGCATCCGACTGTTTAATGATGGCCAGGCTCACGGCTTCTTTTGCGTTAAGCCGCACACTTCCCTGTGGCTGTTGTGGTTGCAATGTTACACCGGCCAGTTCTTTTAGTTTAACCACTTTCCCGCTCAAATTAACGGGGATGTTTTCAATATCGGATACATCGCGCAGGCGGGTGTTAAACCGGATGTTATACTGGTACTGCCCGTCGCGGATGAGCAGGTTGCCCAAATCGATGTTGTTCTCCTGCAAAGCCTGCTCCAGTTGGGTAATGGAAAAGGCGCCGCTTTGCAGGTACTCCGGGCGGGGGGTAATTTTTATTTCGGGAAACTGCAGTCCGCTCATATCCACCAGGGCTACTTCGGGCAGTTGCTCCAGCCGTTTGCGGATAACCTGGCTTGAAAAGTTGCTGAGAGAAAGGAGCCCCCCTCGGTCCCCCTGAAGGGGGGAAGCAGGAGCCGCCCCAAAGGGGGGAGTTGCAGAAGCGTCATTTGACGTTCCTGCAAATGTTGGAGCATCTGCCTCATTTTGGGTAACCATCAGGTAAAAAACCGGGATATCAGAAGCGCTGGCGCGGATAACCTCAGGACGACGCAAATCGCGGGGCAGGTAGTTCAAGGCTTTGTCCACTTTTTCGTTCACCTCCACCGAAGCCAGATCGATAGGCGTGCCGTGCCGGAAACGCATCTCGACCCAGGCGGTACCGTCGCGGGTTTCGCTTTTCAAACTTTCCACATTGTTCACCTCTTTCAGCACATTGCGCAACGGTTTTACCACCGTGTTCTCCAACTGCCGGGCAGGCAAATCAGTTGAAGATATGCGGATGGATACTACCGGAATATCGATGTCGGGCATCAGCGATACCGGAAGGCTGACGGTTGTGGCCAAACCGATAAGCAGCAGGGCCAGGAAAGCCATGGTTACGGCAATGGGACGATGGATTAGGAACTTTACCATTTCGTTTGTTTGTTGTTTGTTGTTTGTTGTTCGTTGTTTGTTGTTCGTTGTTTGATGTCTGGCAAATTGAACCGTTCTAACCGATTTGTTATTTTTATTTGTATTTAATACCCCGGTAATTACTGCCCTTTAGATATTGAATGAGTTTGCCTGTTTTATGAATAATTTCATCTGCTTTGCCATACAATAAAGTAAATTCGCTTTCTTTTATATATTCCTGGTCTAACGCTCTGTATAACTGCGACTGAGATTCATTGGCCGAACCAACAGATATAGTCAGAAAATTGGAAAATTCTTTATTTCCACCGCGTCCAAAGCCTTCTGCAATGTTATCCATAATGGAACCAGATGAACCAGTAATTTGGTCAATCAACTTAAAATCACGGTAAAATTCAGGATACTTTGTAATCTTGTAAATTTCTCTGGAAAAAATTCTGGCCAGTTGCCAGATTTCCAACTCTTCAAACTTTCTTATTGTCGCCATTTTTATTTTTTTTAATTCTACGATGAACTTTAAACCACGAACCAGGAACCAGGAACCACAAACCAGGAACAACGAACAAAATCCTACTCTATTTCAACTTCCGACTCATGTGCCAGATTCAGATTGTTCGAAATAATTACGGTATCTCCCTGTTCAAGAGTTGCGCCTTCAGCGGCAACGACGGCGTACAGCGATTCGTTTTCATCGAGCACTTCCACGTAGGTCCAGTAGGCAGTGCCGTAAGTGTAGCGAAAAAGCACCTCGCGGTTCTGGCGTAAAACAACTGCCTGTTTGGGTACTACCAGCCGGTTTGGAATGGCTTTTTTAATGCTCACCTTTACATTCATTCCTTCCATGTAACCACCCGGGTTGTTTACTTCTGCTTTTACCCATGCCAGCCCGTTTTCATCGATGCGGGGATTCATTTCGGTAACTACCCCTGTGGCAGGTGATAGTCCGGCAATGGGCGTAACAGTTATTTTCTGCCCTGCGGTTACTTCATGCACTTCGGTTTCAAGCAATGGGAAACTTATGGTAAAGCGGCTGTCGTTTATCAGCGTACAAAACGGTTTGGAGAGGTCGGCTTTTTCCCAGGCTTTTTGTGTTACGCCTTCCACTTTGCCGGCAAAGGGCGCCTTTAGTATTGCATTTTCCAGTTGATAAACGGCTTCCTCGTTCTGAATCTTAGCCTGATTATAACCGGAACGGATGTTGGCTATGGTTATGTGCTCGGGAGGAATTTCGCCATCTGCAGTTTTGTATCCCATGCTGAGCAGGGCATCCAGCCGGTCGATGGTGGCTTTTTCCAACGCCACTTCTGCTTTTTTCATATTAAACCGGAACTCGTCGTTTTGCAGCCTTGCCAGTTCGGCGCCGGCCTGCACGGTTTGGCCATTCCTGACGTTAACGGCATCAATGGTGCCTGCATTCTGAAAATACAGGCCCGCCTTTTCAATGGCTGCCAGTTTGCCATTGCTCACAATTTCGCGGTAAAAATCACCCCGTTCGAGCGCCATCACTTCCACCCGGTTGGGCTCTGCCGGAAGCGGTTCGTTCCCTGAGGTTTTTTGCTCACCGGATTTAATAGTGCAGGAAAAAAGCGCAACAATCGAAAAACTTAATCCCAAAAAAATATTCCTGATTGTTTGAACCTGAAATAATAATAATTTACTCATACTGTGATTGTTTTCTATCATAATAACTAAACTTGATGATTTTTACTATTAACCATGAATTCAAGTCCACAGTCTTTCTTTGTAATTTCTCCGTTCGCTCTAATCCTCTGAAATAAAAAATTAATAAATATTGGTGTAATTTGGTTTCTCCGTAGCCACTGCATCAAAAGCCATTCAGGATTTTCGTTTTCTGCTTTTAAAAGCCACCCGTCAGCAAATGCAGTTCTTTGACACCACACGCTAATCTCTTTTTCTCTCCCAAAAGCAAAACGGTCATTAACTCCTCCCCAACAATGAAATCCCGGCACAATTAAAAAGCGGGAAAGCTTATTTTTATTATCTATAATTTTTTCAACACAGTCAAC
>CAYTDH010000201.1:0-8097 GCA_964436325.1 uncultured Tangfeifania sp. | reverse complement strand
TTCACCTCCCCAAGAAGGCAACAAGCTTCTCTTATTTCATTTTCCCGGATGAGCGTGCCATGATGACGCTGGCTTTTTCAATTTGTCCGCCCATGGGAGGATTGAGTTTGGAAATTTTAATTTGAGCATGATCGATGTTAGGGAATTCAGCATAAAGGGCGTTCAGGATACGGCCGGCCACATGTTCGATCAGGTGCGAGGTGATTTGCATCTCGTTTTTGATGAGGTCATAAACCGCCTGGTAATTCAGGGCATCTTCCAATTTGTCGGTTTTTGCTGCTGTCCGGCAGTCGGTTTCGATGGAGATGTCCACCAGGAAATCGTTTCCGGCAATCCGTTCTGCTTCAAAATGCCCGTGGCGGGCGAAGAAATGCATCCCTTCAATTTCAATCTTTCCCATTGCTTTTTGGGGCGAAATTAAGAATTCATGATTAAAGTGAAGAAAACAGCGGTGGATTCACCGTATGGAACAACCTTTTTTTAATTTTGCAATCAACGTTAACCAGCGGAAAAAGAATAAAGCGATGACAAGTAAAACCGAAAGCAAAGAACCGGCAAAGAAATCGAACTTCATCCATATGCAGATTGATGAAGATTTGAAACAGGGTAAGAACAACGGACGGGTGCATACCCGTTTTCCCCCGGAGCCCAACGGGTATCTTCATATCGGACATGCCAAGTCCATTTGTCTGAACTTTGGTATTGCTGAAAAATACGGCGGAAAGTGCAACTTGCGGTTTGACGATACCAATCCTTCCAAAGAGGAGATGGAGTATGTGGATTCCATTCAGGAGGATGTCCGTTGGTTGGGATTTGACTGGGAGGATCGGCTTTATTATGCTTCCGATTATTTCGAAAAGCTTTATGATTTTGCGATACAGCTCATTAAGGAAGGAAAAGCCTATGTAGACGATCAGGATGCCGAGACCATCAGCGGCCAAAAGGGAACGCCCACACGCCCGGGGTATGAGAGCCCCTGCAGAAACCGTACTCCTGAAGAGAACCTTGCCTTATTTGAACGGATGGCCCGGGGCGAATTTGAGGAGGGCTCCCATGTTTTACGTGCCAGGATCGATATGGCTTCTCCCAACATGCACATGCGCGATCCGATCATTTACCGCATCATGAAAGCACACCATGATCGCACCGGCGACAAATGGTGTATTTATCCGATGTATGATTTCGCCCACGGACAGAGTGATTATTGGGAAGGAATAACCCATTCGATATGTACGCTGGAGTTTGAGGTACACCGGCCGCTCTACGACTGGTTTATCGATCAGTTGATGGAAGGGGAGTACCGGCCGCGGCAGATCGAATTTGCCCGGCTCAACCTCACTTACACGATAATGAGCAAACGCAAACTTTTGGAGTTGGTGAAAGACGGTCATGTCAACGGGTGGGATGATCCACGGATGCCCACTATCTCCGGGCTTCGCCGTCGTGGTTATACGCCGGAGTCCATTCGCAACTTTTCCGATCGCATTGGCGTCACCAAGGTCGACGGCATGATTGATGTTTCACTGCTGGAATACAGTGTTCGTGAGCATCTGAATAAAACAGCCCAGCGTGTGATGGGGGTGCTGAAACCGTTAAAGGTGGTGATTACCAATTACCCCGAAGACCAGACCGAAGAGATGGAAGCCGTAAATAATCCGGAAGACCCGGGAATGGGAACACGGAAAGTGCCTTTTTCACGTGAGCTTTACATCGACCGGGATGATTTTATGGAGGATCCGCCCCGGAAGTTTTTCCGGCTGGCTCCCGGCCGCGAAGTGAGACTGAGGTATGCCTATTTTATTACCTGTACCGACGTGGTCAAAAATGACCAGGGGGAAATCACAGCGCTTCACTGTACCTACGACCCTGCCTCCCGGGGAGGCAATTCCCCCGACGGCCGGAAAGTAAAGGCCACCTTGCACTGGGTGTCGGCAAAGCATGGGGTGAAAGCAGAGGCACGGATTTATGACCGCCTGTTTAATGAGGAAGATCCTTCCGGACATAAGGATAAAGATTTTAAGGAGTTCCTGAATCCTGAATCGCTGAAAATAATCCCGGATTGCTATGTGGAGCCCTTTGCCGATAAGGCTTCTCCGCTGACCCACTTTCAGTTTGAGCGGGTGGGGTATTTCAATGTGGATTATGACAGCTCGGATGAAAAAATGGTTTTCAACCGGACAGTTGCCCTCCGTGATGCCTGGGCTAAATTGCAGAAAAACAAGAAATAATCTCTTTTTTACGGGGAAATAGAACTTTTTACCGATTCATTTCTCATGTTAACCGAATGTTAAGCTGCCATTAATTTATTCATTCGTAACTTTATTCCCATAATTTCGAAGAATGAATTATGGAAAAGGTACCGCAAAAAGAAAAATCAAGGGTAGTGGTTGCATTCGTACTTATTGCTGTCGGAATCATTTGGAGCCTGCGCGAACTCGGAATCCACTATGAAATTCCACTCATTCCTTTTGATGTTTTTTTTGGCCCTTTGAAAGCCGTCCTTTCGAGAATTATTGATCTCATTTTCTCTTGGCAATTCCTGCTGATTTTCATTGGATTGCTATTAACGGCCGGAAAAAGAAAGACGGGTATCGTACTGGTTATTGCCGGTTCGGTTTTCCTGTTACCCGAGATTTTATTTTCCACATCCCTTTCCCTTGCTTTTTTGTTGCCTTCACTGCTCATCGGGGCAGGAGTGGCTATGGTTGTTAAATATTTGTGAAGGGGAGTTGAAAAGAGAATGATTTTTAATGGAATGGAAAAAATGAAAATAATAAATAATGGAAAAAGAAAGTGTTTCGAATAAAAGAGTCATGTTTGGATTATTCCTCATTGTTTTGGGGGTATTCTGGATTCTGGTCAAATTGGATATTATTCCCGATACCTGGGACGATATTCTCATCTCCTGGAAGATGCTGCTTATTGGGATTGGCGTTTTTTCGCTCATTGGCGGGAACAAAACATCTGGTTCCATTTTAATTGTTATTGGTGGTTTTTTTATGATCCCCGATTTGGTTACGATTCCATATGAAATCCGGAGAATAGGATGGCCTCTGTTGATTATTGGCATCGGACTGGCACTCCTTCTTACCTATCGGAAAGGCAGCCGGCTGCCGCCGGTGAATTCCGGTTTGGAAGGAACGCTTGATTTTTTCGATGACTTTGTCATTTTTGGTGGGCGCGAAGTGTTTATCAATTCTCAAAAATTTTGGGGAGGCAAAATTTCCACTATTTTTGGCGGTGCGGAATATGATTTGCGGCAATCGCGGCTTGCTCCCGATGGTGCAGTGGTCGATTGTGTCTGCATTTTCGGTGGTTGCGGATTTAAGGTTCCACCCGACTGGACCGTAAAAAATGAAGTAACGGCCATTTTCGGTGCCTTTTCCGATAAACGGGGAATGACCGCCCATGATGCGGATATAAATTCTTCAAAGACATTGGTTGTGAAAGGATTCTGCATTTTTGGCGGTGTAGAGGTTAAATACCAATGAAGAGGAATTTTGCCCCTGTTTAATTTGAAGCGCTATGGATTTTAAACACCCTTTTCTCTCCCGTCCGCGTTTAGCCGTATACTACATTTTGTTTTGGTTGCTGGCAGGAGTTGTCAGTATTCTTCTAAAATGGCTTTCCTATGACATTGATCCGGGCGTTGCCGCAGTGGAATTTTTTGGCCTTCCCTTTATGTTTGCCATTGTGGGAACACCGGTTTGGTATGTCATTAAGTTTTCAACCCTGGAAGACAACAGCGTGCCCCGGATTATCCTTTCGCATGTTGTAGCCGCTACCATCATTGTTCTTATCTGGCTATATCTGGGTACCGTTTTTATCAAGCTTTTGCATCCCAACGAATCGTATTGGCTGGAAAACAGGCTTCCCCTGAATGTATTTATCGGTTATGCCCTGTATGTTATTTATGTGGTTTTCTTTTATGCTGTTAACTATTACGAAGGGTTTAAAGAAAAGCTCAGGAATGAAGGGAAATTGAAAGGCCTGGTTAAGGAAGCTGAGTTGCATGCCCTGAAATCGCAAATCAATCCCCACTTTCTGTTTAACAGCCTCAACAGCATCTCCTCCCTTACCATGACCGACCCGGCAAAAGCCCAGGAGATGGTGATTAACCTCTCTTCGCTGATGCGTTACTCCCTGAAACACGACCAGAACCGCACGGTAGCTTTCCGGGAAGAACTCAAGAACAATAAACTTTACCTCCAACTGGAAAAGGTGCGGTTTGGGAAAAAACTCAATCCGGTTTTTGAAATCGATGAAGAATGCCTTAATGACCAGATTCCCAATATGATTCTGCAACCACTTTACGAAAATGCCATAAAATACGGAGTATACGAAACCACAGAGCCCGTGGATGTTATTACCCGCGCCAGGCGAAAAGGGGACGTTCTGGAGGTAACCATTTTGAACAATTACGATCCGAATGTCATCGCCAAAAGAGGAGAGGGAATCGGACTGCGGAATATTCGTGACCGGTTAAAAATTATTTACAATAACCCCCTTTTAATGAAAGTGGAAGACAATAAAAAAGAATTTAAAGTAACTTTGGCCATCCCACAAAAATAGAAATGCAATGCCTGAAAAATTAAAAACCATCATTGTTGAAGACGAAGAGCTGGCCCGGAATCTGCTGAGATCTTTCCTGAAAGAGGCAGAAAATATTGATGTAGTGGCAGAGTGTGAAAACGGATTCGAAGGGGTAAAAATGATCAATGAGCTCAAGCCTGATCTGGTTTTTCTGGATATTCAGATGCCCAAAATCTCCGGATTCGAAATGCTCGAACTTCTGGAGCACAAGCCTTACATTATTTTTGCTACTGCTTATGATGATTACGCCCTGAAGGCTTTTGAATACAATGCCGCCGATTACCTGCTGAAACCCTTCTCCAAAGAACGGCTGATGGAGGCCATCGAAAAAGTGGCCGGCCAGTTGCAGCGGGATGGCAGGGAGTCGGACATGGCCGAAAAGGTCAGCAATTATCCGCGGCAGGATTACCTTGGTCGTATTGTGGTGAAAGACCGCCATAAAATTCATATCATCCCCGTGGACCAGGTGAGGTACATCGAGTCCATGGACGATTATGTGATGATTTACACCCATGATGGTCATCATATGAAACAGAAGACGATGAAATATTTTGAGGGCGCTCTTGATCCCCAGCATTTCATCCGGATTCACCGGTCCTATATTGTAAAAGTGGAGGAGATTAACGAAATTCAGCAATACGAGAAGGAATCGTATATCGTTAAGCTGAAAGACAATACCAAACTGAAAGTGAGTAAAACGGGATACAAAAACTTAAAAGAGGTGCTCCATTTTTAAATTTTTCCGTTAAATTGCGTTCAAACAATTTGACTCATGGGTATTTTAATTGCAATAACCATTATGGTACTTTGGCTGGGGCATTTGCTTTACGCCTTGTTTTTTGTCCAGACCGATTTCCTCTCTCTGTTTTTTTACCTTCATATTCTTATTCAGACCTACCTGTATACAGGCCTTTTTATTACGGGGCATGATGCCATGCACGGAATAGTGGCCAAAAACAGGAAGGTAAATGATGTGTTCGGTCATATGGCGACCATGTTGTTTGCCTTTTTGTCGTACTCCACCTTAAGAAAAAAACATTACCTGCACCACCGGTTTCCGGCAAGTGAAAAAGACCCTGATTTTTCGCCGCGGAGCAACAACTTTTTTGTGTGGTGGTTTGTGTTTATGAAAAATTACATCACCTGGTGGCAAATCGTATTGATGGCCATAACGTTTAATATTCTGTTGATTTGGTTTTCCGAAACACGGGTTATTGCTTTTTGGGTTCTTCCTGCTATTCTTGCTACTTTTCAACTGTTCTTTTTCGGAACTTACCTGCCTCACCGCCGGCCTTTTACCGAAGAGATGGGACCTCACCATTCGCGCACGCAACCCAGGAATCACCTGTGGGCCATGCTCTCCTGCTATTTCTTTGGCTATCACCGCGAACATCATGAAAATCCCACAACGCCGTGGTGGAGGTTGTATCAGACGAAATAAATTGTTAAATTGTTAAATTGTTAAATTGTTAAATTGACAAATTGACAAATTGTTAAATGGTAAGATTTGGGGTGTAAGGTAGGGAAAAGTTTTGTTAAATGCCATTGCTGAAAAAGTTATTTGACATTTGGTCTTGTTCCTTTTTAATATCTTCGATTGATTGATGTATTGTTGAACGAAATAATGCTGCACATTTGTTACAAGAAGGGTTGTCGATTTCAAACGTTTTATTGTAGGTTTTTTTTAACGCTTCGATGGAAGGTTCATATTCTTTATCCAGGTAAAACTGCTGAGAGATAAAATAATTCTCATTTAAAGAAGGAAGGATTTCTTTACAACAATTTTTTGAAGAAGGGCGTGAACGATTTCAAATTTGGGCTTTATGGTTTGAAAATACTGTTCTTCTGTAATGGTTATTGAAAAAAGGTTTTTAATGGTTGCTTTCATGTGTTTATAATTGTTTATTTTTAATGGTAACACATGGAACTCGCCATATCAACATTTTTCTGTGTGTTCCGTCAGCCGACGGATCATGGCTCGTTTCATCTCATACTTATTTTGCGGAGCAATCTCAATGTTTGTTGCGATTAAACAGCAGCCAAATTCACCGATTATCCATGAATTCGAAAAAAAATGGTTAACGATGAGATTTTTCCCCCGGTTCTTATCACCAAAATTTCAAATAAAAACCCAAAGTTAGCATTAAAAAATTCCGAGGCAATAGGTAAAATGCTGAAAATTAAGGTTAGAATTGCCTATTGGTGCAATTAAAAAAACAAACCGACACCAACTTCCACACACAAAATTGTGCCTGGGATGATTCGTTCCTCATCCGGGGTGCCGGCTTCATCTTAGTTTTGCCCCCGGAGGATGGTGACCTGCTCCCCAATACCCTCGACATCAATAAGTCAATTTTTTCCGTATCCGGAAAAGGAGCTGGTTACAGATAGTTTAATGTAGTGAGATACGAATTGTTTTTTGAATCGGCAATCGTTAATCAGCTTGATAAGTTTTTTTTCCTGCCTCTGCTGACCGGCACTTTTACAAAGGCGGAACCGATTTTGAGGAGATTGACCGGTACGGGTTGATGGACAATTAAAGACAAAAGTTAAGTTAGCAACAAGCCAAAATGACGGCAGTGCAACGAATGACGCGATTATTTGATACAATAAAAGCAACGATTAATTTAAAATTGCGACGGAAAAAGTTCTTGTTCAATTTGATTGATATTTATTTTGTCTGTTTTGAAGTTTATTCTCTTTAAATCAATGTTATAATCAATGTTGAAAAAAAGAATTCCTGAAAATATCATTTGTTAAAAGGTAAATTATTATTTACATTTGAAAATGATTTAGAAAAATTTAATTACATGAAATGCTCAGAATTATTTCGACTCTTGAAAAAGGATGGCTGGTATCCGGTTTCACAAAAAGGGTCGCATGTTAAATTGAAGCATGACCAAAAAGAAGGAATAATAATTTTTCCAAATCATGGGAATCAAGAAGTCGGCAAAGGACTTGAGAAGAAAATTTTGAGAGATGCAGGAATAACACTTTAAAAACAGGAATTATGAAAACATTAAAGAAAAAAATTAAAATAATAGTTGAAAAAACAAATAGTGGTTTTTCAGCATATTCGGAAGAATATCCCATATTTACTACCGGAAGGACTATTCCTGAATTAATTAATAATGCACTCGAAGCAACTCAATTAAATTTTGAAAATGAATTTGAAATTACACATGAGAATTTAAAATTTGAAATTGACTTTGCACAATTCTTCCAATATTATAAAGTGCTTAACGCAAAATTTCTTGCGGAAAAAATTGGAATGAACCCTTCACTCTTATCTCAATATGTGCAGGGACATAAAAAGCCATCGGAAAACCAAACTGAAAAAATATTAAGTGGAATTCATCAAATTGGACAGGAATTATCTGAAATGAATTTGATTTATAAGAGTTAAAACAAAGGCTATAACATTGTGCAAATTTCATCCCGGTTATGGCAGTTAATTCATGTATTTTATATCGCTAAATATTTTGTACTACGTTGAAAATAAAT
>CAYTDH010000200.1:0-8147 GCA_964436325.1 uncultured Tangfeifania sp. | reverse complement strand
AGAATCCATTCTGGAAACTTAAAAAAGAAAAGGATATGTATAGAACGGTTTTAAAATCTATGGTTACTCTGGTGGTGGGTGTAGCTTTTTTTAGTTGCAGCCCCCCGGAAGAGGAAGCGCAAAGGCCCAATATTATCTACATTATGTCGGATGATCATGCCTTTCAGGCCATCAGTGCCTACAACGACGACTTAACTTCAACCCCCAATATCGACAGGCTGGCGAAAGAGGGGGCGATTTTTACCAGGGCGACGGTCACCAATTCGATCTGTGCGCCCAGCCGTGCCGTTTTGCTTACGGGCAAACACAGTTTTGTAAATGGGAAAATCGATAATGGCAATCCTTTTAACTGGGATCAGCCAAACTTTCCCAAATACCTGCAAGCCAACGGCTATGAAACAGCTATGATTGGGAAAATTCATTTGAATGGTATTCCCCAGGGTTTTGACTTCTCGATGGTGTTACAGGGGCAGGGGCATTATTACAATCCGGAATTCCTCATCGAAGGAGAAAAGGTACAAAAGGAAGGCTACGTTACCGACATTATCACAGAAACAACCCTCGACTGGTTGAAAAATAAACGGGATCCGGATAAACCCTTCTGCGTGCTTTACCACCATAAGGCACCCCATCGGGAATGGCTGCCGGCGGAGCGCCATTTCAGGGAATTTACAGAACGCACTTTCCCCGAGCCTCCAACGCTTTTTGATGATTATGAGGGAAGAGGAACCGCGGCCAAAACAGCCGAGATGAATGTACTTGACCATATGAACTGGGCCGGGGATTCAAAGCTCTATCCCGAAACCATGGAGGAGCTGGGGATTGAGCCCACCAGATTGAATCCCGGAGATGTGACCTGGGATATTGGAGCTTTTGAACGATCCGTTGGCCGGCTGAATGAGGAGCAACGTGTTGCCTGGGATGAGGTTTATGGGCCAATAAATGAGGAGTTTAAACAAAAATATGCAGGAATGTCCGGGGAAGAACTTATGAAGTGGAGGTACCAGCGTTACATGCAGGATTACCTGGGTACGATTGCTGCTGTGGACGAAGGAGTGGGCAAAGTGCTCGATTATCTCGATGAAGCAGGGCTTGCCGAAAATACCATTGTGATTTACACCTCCGATCAGGGGTTTTACCTTGGAGAGCATGGTTGGTTTGACAAGCGTTTTATGTATGAAGAGTCATTCCGTACTCCTTTGCTTATTCGCTACCCCCGTGAGATTAAGCCGGGAACGGAAATTGATGAGTTGGTGCAAAACCTTGACTTTGCCCCGACTTTCCTTGATTACGCAGGGATTGATATTCCCGGAGATATCCAGGGAGAATCTTTCCGGAAACTGGTAAGCGGTGAGAGCAGTGAGTGGCGCGATGCCGTTTACTACACCTACTATGAATATCCTTCGGTACACATGGTGAAACGCCATTACGGTGTGGCAACCAAAAGATATAAACTGATGCATTTCTATTACGATATCGATGAATGGGAAATGTATGACCTGGAAAAAGATCCGCTGGAAATGCAGAATATTTATGGCGACCCCGGTTACGCCGACGTTCAGAAGGACCTTCATGAAAAACTGGAAGCCCTGCGGGAAAAATATGGCGACAGTGATGAAAATAACCAGAAATTCCTTCAGCCCATACTCGACAGGCAAAAGAATTGAAGATTTTTTTGCCTTATCTCATTTTATTTTGATAGCTGCGCGGAGAGAAGCCATTTAGTTTACGGAAAACATTGGAGTAGTAATGTACGGAGGAAAATCCGCAACTGTATGCAACTTCGGTGATGGATTGCTTGTTTTCGCGCAGCTTTTCCATGGATTTTTCTATGCGTAACCGGTTCAGGTATTCGATGGGAGAGGAGTTGGTCAACTCCCTGAAAAACGCAGTAAAACGGGTTTTTCCCAGGTGACAATACCCCGCCATTCGCTCGAGGGTCCATGGGTAATCAAATGTCTTTTCCATATCTTCAATGAAGAATTCCACCGTTCTTTTGCTTTCGGTCAGCGATTTATCAAGGGGATAAGCTCCTTTTTTGAATATTTCCAGCAGGTGAATTAACAAATGGTTTATCAGCAGGCGCATTTCGGATTCTTTTTCCGCCACATCATTTTTTGTAATAATCCGGCCAATTTGGATAAATGCATTTCCCACAGCTTTGTCATACCCACACACCATTTTTTCGGTTTGCCTCAAAAACAGGGTAAGCATCTCCAGGTCTTCACGGGTCAGGACAATCCAACCGGGCCATTTCCATTCCTGGTGCGGAGCGGTAACACCTACATCCAAAATCAGCCAGTGGAGCCGTGAAGGAGAAATCATGGGATTTCCCAGCTTGTGTTCTATCCAGGGCCGCGTAATGGTTATTGCTCCGGGGTTCAGACGGTAACGCTCATTTCTTACTTCAAAATTGAGTATGCCTGTCTCCAGAAAGGTAATCTCAATTCCTTCATTCCGGTGAAAGGGGAGACCCCACTTTTGCTCATGATGCGCATCCCAGAAACCAATGGATTTAATCCCCTCCAGCATATTTCCCGGGATCTTTATCCCCGGATAGCTCCCCCGGGCATAGGTGTGGAGGGCTATTTCACCCTTCTCGGATGCCTGCCGCAATGGCTCAAAAGAATCAGGCTGATACGGCAATCCTTCGGAATGAACCTGTGAAAATGCAACCATAAATTTGTAATTTTAATCAACGAACAAATTTGCAACTGTTTGTCAATGAAAATTTATAAACTTGTATGTGCAAATATGTAACAATTTCAGCAGTTTAGCAAAAATGACGGTTTTTGTAAAAAAAATCATGTAAACCAATAAAAGTAATTTACCATGAGTGACCAAAAGACAGATTTTACCAACAAAGTGGGCTGTTTTGCCCTTTTGCAACCCTTTACCACCCTTGACAAACAATTGGAACTTATTAAATCATGGGGGTTCTCTTATGCAGATATTACCGATAATTCCGACGGTGCCTGCCTGGGCGTGGGATACGGTTTCACCTCGCTGGCCAGTCTGGATGACAATCCTTTTAACCTGAAGCGGTTATTTGAAGAAAAAGGACTTGCCATCTCTGCTGTATGTGCCCATGCACAGCTTCTTGATCCTCCGGCCCCCTGGCGCTACGGAACAAGCCAAATCCTGAAAGCGGTTAAGCTGGCAGGAATTTTAGGCATTAAACATGTCGTTACTTCGGAGGGAGACGCGCATACGACTTTTGGGGAAGGCCTGTCGGAAGACCAGGCGGTCTTTGCCATCTCCGAAAAGCTCCATGAACCGCTGAAGCTGGCGGCTGACTTTGGGGTGAAGATTTTGATTGAGCCCCACGGACATATTTCTGATTCAATCGCTCAGACTCAAAAGATTCTGGATGCCTGTAATTCCGAAGCCCTGGCATTAAATCTCGATACCGGAAATCTTTGGCTGGGCGGAGGAGACCCGGTTGAGTATGTAAAGAAATTTGGAAAACTGATCGAGCATGTCCACTGGAAAGACCTGCCCGGGGAGATGGAAGCACAGCGCGGGAAAATGTTTGGTTGCGGCATGGCCGTAATTCCTTTGGGAACCGGTGTTGTGCCAGTAAAAGAAGTTTTTAATGAACTGGTAAATGCTGGATTTGATGGGTATTCCACCCTCGAAATTGCTGGTGAAGAGGCCATCATTCAAAGTCATCAATACCTGAAAGACCTGGGCGGGAAATAATTAAGCTCCTTTTATCTGCAAAAAAATGAAGCAATAGATTTACAAAACCATTAAGATGAAAAAAAAACAGATTAACCGCAGAAGATTTCTGAAAAATGCCGCCGGCGCTGCCGTGGGAGCCATTGTCTTACCTGCCATCCTGCCTTCATGTTCCAGAGGAGCCAACGATCGTATCCATGTGGCGCATATTGGTGTGGGAGCCAGGGGGACCTCCACAACAAAGGGCTACTTCCTGAATATTCCCGATTCCAGATCTGTGGCCACCTGCGATGCTTTTATAGATCGACGGGAAAGCCTGGCAAGCCATATTTCATCCTTTTACAGGGAGAAGTACCAGGAAGATATTGCTTGTACCCCTTATGCCAACTTTGAAGAAATTCTCGACCGGCCTGACATCGATGCTGTTCATATATCAACGGGTGATTACTGGCATCTTCCCATAGCCATCAAGGCCGCGCGGGCGGGAAAACATATTTATCTGGAAAAACCGCTGGGCCTTAGTCTGGATAATATGCTCGAACTGGAAAAGACAATGAATGAGAAAGGGCTGGTTTTTCATTACGGAACCCAGCAGCGTTCCCTGGAGCATATCCGGAAAGGGGCGCAAATGGTCCGTGACGGGGAAATTGGCGATCTGGAGAAGATCGATATATGGGCTCCGGGCGGAAACGGTGAACCCAAGGGCTCTGTTGCAAGCGAAGAGCCCCCGGCCGGTCTGGACTACGACCGCTGGCTCGGACCTGCCCCGGTCAAACCATACTGTGAAGCGCGGGTGGCCAATACCGGCATCTGGTTTATCTACGATTATGCCATTGGTTTTATTGCAGGATGGGGAGCGCATCCCCTCGATGTGGCTGTGTTCGGAGCCAAAGAAAAAATGCTCGGAAATGCCACTTATTCCTGTGCCGGAACGTTTTTTCCGGAGGAAATGCTTTTTGATACCCTACAATTCTGGGATATGAACATTGATTACCAGAATGGCCTGAAAATTCATTTTGTCAGTACCAACTATGCCGGAGAAATGATGAAAAAGCTGAGTGATGGGAACGGAACAACCTTCTATGGTTCCAAAGGATGGATAAGCCTCGGAAGAGGGGCTGCTGCCTCCAATATCCCGGAGCTTCATGAGGAGTTGAACCAGGAAGTTCATGGCGAAAATAACCTCCACGGGTTGAATTTTATTCAAGCGATAAAAGGGGAGATCGAGCCCCTGGCCCCTTTGGATGATGCTATCCTCTCCGATTCCATCAGTCACATGGGGAATATCCTGGTTCGTTCCGGGAAAGACCAACTGACATGGGATCCCGTGAAAAGAGAAATAATCAATCAACCCGGACTGGTACAGGCTCATTTTCATCGCAATCTCAGAGAACCTTATTCTGTTTAACCCCGGTACAATTCCTTTTTTCGTAATTCTACGGAATGGCCCGGAAAGGAAATTAACCTGAACGCCCTGAAGGATATCCAGGTAGATGAGATTACCCTCCTGGGTTCTGAGGAGGAGGTTCTTTGGAGTCAAAATGAGGAGGGGCTTCAAATTTCCCTGCCCGGAAGTCCGGGTTCACCTTATGCCAATACCCTTAAATTGACTGGAAATGGATTTTGATAAAAGTTTTTTATCTTTGGTAATTTACTAATTCGATATTTTATGAGAACCAAAAAATCTATTGGACTGGCCCTTTCCATAATCGTATTTATGGTTTTTTCCATGGGGTGTAAACAAGGTACAACACCTTCCCAAAAAATTGACGCTTCTGAGAGACCTAATATCCTCGTTATAATTCCGGATGATCTGGGATGGTCTGATGTGGGCTACAACGGCTCCTCTATTCAAACGCCGCATTTGGATAAACTTGCCAGAACGGGTGTGAGGCTCGACCAGCATTACGTTATGCCAACCTGCACACCCACCAGGGTGAGTTTGCTTACCGGGCGCTATCCCAGCCGTTACGGTGTTACTGGTCCCGATTACGGCGAGGTCATTGATCTCGGAGACCCTACGCTGGCTTCTTTGTTGGGTGAGAATGGGTATCTTACTTCCATTGCAGGAAAATGGCATATGGGTTCGCCCCCATATACCCCCCTCAAGTATGGTTTTCAATCCACCTATGGGTATTTCGACGGGCAAATCGATCCCTATACGCATGAATATAAAAAGGAGACGGAACTCACCAGCCGGAAATCGTGGCACCGCAATGATCAATACCTCGAAGAAGAGGGGCATGCCACCGACCTGATTACGCAAGAGGCCATCCGGGTTATTGAAATGGATCGCAAAAGGCCTTTTTTTCTCTATGTGGCTTATAGTGTTCCGCATTTCCCCCTGGATGAACCTGTAAAATGGACCTCTGCTTATGATGATACCTTTTTGTTTCCTTCCCGCAAATGGTTTGCCGCCAGTGTGACCCACATGGACGATGGAATTGGAGAAATACTGGATGCACTGAAACGCACCGGACAGCGCGAGAATACCCTCATCCTTTTTCTCAGCGATAACGGAGGACAAAAGAGCTGGCACAGCGAAACGGAATACCGGGGAAAATATGCCAATAAACCCCACCGGGTGCTGGGGAACAATTTCCCCTTACGGGGCTGGAAGGGAGAATTGTATGAAGGGGGAATCCGCGTTCCGGCCTTTGTGAACTGGCCCGGAAAACTGGAGGCCGGGAATACCAATATTCCTGTTCATGTCTCTGATTGGTTGCCCACGCTTTGCGAAATGGCTGGTTGTGACCTTCGTTTAAAAAACCTCGACTGGGATGGCCAGAGTATCTGGCCGCTTCTGACCGGAGAGAAAACGGTTACCGGAAATCATCCGATCTACTGGAAAACATCTGCGGCCTATGCTGTAAGGAAAGATAACTGGAAACTGATCGTTCACCGTGATACGAATATTGCGGAATTATATAACCTGGAAGCGGATTTCCGTGAAACCCATAACCTCAGTGAGCAAAATCCGGACAAAACAAAAGAGTTGCTTGATTTGATGGAAGAATTCAAAATGAAGGACCGCGAATAAAACAATGTGGAGAGTTCCATTTTTCAAATGAATTAACCTTCCCGGGAAAGGAATTCTTTCTCAAAGAATAGAGGAACGTTTTTCCATTAATCAACTACCAGCTTCACCATTGGATAAAAACAATTTGGGGTTGAGACGGAAAGATCTAAGAATACGAAAAAATGAAAAGGCATATACGTTATATTATTTTGGGGTTGGGCGTCATCTTTTGCCTGACTGTTTCGGGGTGCAGGATGAAGCAAAATGAAAAGGGGCCTCTGAGAATTCTCATTCTTAGCGGGAGCAATAACCATGACTGGGAGGCGACCACTCCGATGCTACAGGAAATTTTGGAAAGTACGGAATTTTTTGTTGCAGATATTACCGAGAGACCTGATACCCTTAAACAGCCGGATCTTGATTCATATGCTGCTATTGTGAGCAATTGGAATTCCTGGCCGGAGAATGATTTGCGGTGGTCCCGTGCTGTTGAAGTAGCCTTATTGAATTATATCCAAAAGGGAGGAGGATTGGTTACCTTTCATTCTTCAACTTCTGCTTTTTACCGCTGGCCTGAATTTCAGGAGATTACTGCCGGGTCATGGATTATGGACAGCACCTGGCACGGAAAGCCCGGACCTGTGAGTGTGGTGCTCTCCAACAACGAGCATCCTGTAACCCGTGGAATGAAAGATTTTTCGATCTACGATGAACTATGGGTCAATGCCCGGGGGAATGAAAAATATACCACTCTTGGGACTGTGACCAACGAGGATATTAAAGGGAAAGGGATCGCCCCGCAGCCTGCCATTATGGTTTATGAATATGGAAAAGGCAGGATTTTTCATACCCTGTTGGGGCATGATGTACGGGCAATGCAGAATGACGGTTTTCAAACACTCCTGTTGCGGGGAACCGTATGGGCTGCCCTGGGAAAGGTGTCGCCGGATTTTATTTCGGAACAGGAAAAACCATAAACTTTTTTTTGCCTTGCGGCTACAATAAAAAGATAAATCCATTAATAAAAATAAACCATGAAACGAGTCAATCAACCTTATTCGCGAAGGGATTTCTTAAAGACGGCTTCAGCCGGGGCAGCCGGGACTATTCTGGCACCAACCATTCTCTCCTCGTGCGCCAAAGGCGCTAACGACAGAGTAATGCTGGCCCATATTGGCGTAGGCTCAAGAGGGCAGGCTGAGCTCAAAAACTATTTTATGCCCCTTGCAGGCAGCTATTCCGTGGCTTCTTGCGACCCATTTCAGGAGCGCAGGGATGATGTAGCCGCCTACATTAATGATTTCTATAAGCAGAATGGTATTACCGCTCCCCGTTGCCGGGCTTATCTTGATTTTGAAGAGATTCTGGAACGGGATGATATTGATGCCGTGCACATTACCACTCCCGACCACTGGCATGTACCTGCAGCGGTGAAGGCAGCCAGGGC
>CAYTDH010000199.1:0-8149 GCA_964436325.1 uncultured Tangfeifania sp. | reverse complement strand
GCCGATCCGGTGGTGTTGTGGATTCCTTCCGATTTGTTTTGCGAGCCGTCGTTTATGTTCTGGATGGTGGTATTGACATTTCCCCCCACCCGGTTGGTGGTGGTCATCGTAGGCAAAAAACCCGCATTTCCCCGGGTGACGTTATTTCCTGCTATTTCTTTCTGGTTGCGGGCCACTTTTACCGAAAAGTTTTTCTCCAGACCGGTAACAACGCACCGGTTCAGGTCATATATCTCCTGGGCGGCACTGTTCCCGGCCGGAAAAAACCAAAGAAGGAGGATGAAAAAGGCAAGTCGACTATGCATGAGTATTGTTTTCATTGGGTTGGATGGCATGATCTGTCGTGTTTTTTGAGTTACTTGAAATAAACAGATAGATTCCGGGCACCACATAAAGGGTAAGGAATGTGGCAATAAGCAGGCCTCCTACCACAGCTGTTCCCATGGCAATGCGGCTTTGTGCTCCTTCGCCCAGGCCCATTGCCAGCGGAAGGATGCCCAGAATGGTGGAGGAGCTGGTCATGAGAATAGGCCTGAAACGTGCGGCAGAGGCGAAACGGATGGCTTCCGTTTTGCTCATCCCTGCCTTTTTCCGCTGATTGGCAAATTCAACGATTAAAATACCGTTCTTGGAAACCAGGCCGGCAAGCATGATAATGCCAATCTGGCTGAAAATATTCATGGTTATGTTGAAATACCACATGAAGATAAATGCACCGGAAAGGGCCAGGGGAACGGTCATCATAACAATGATGGGGTCCTTGAAACTTTCGAACTGGGCGGAAAGCACCAGAAAGATAAGGATAATGGCCAGGACAAAGGCAAATTTCAGGCTTGAGGAGCTCTCCATGAAATCCTTGGAGTCTCCGTCCAGTGCTGTCCTGAACGAATCGTCGAGCACTTTGGCTGCAATCTGGTCCATCGCTTCAATGCCTTCACTGATGGTTTTTCCTGCTGCGAGGTTGGATGAAATGGTTGCAGAAACAAAGCGGTTGTAGCGGTAGAGTTGGGGGGGAGCGGTGGTTTCCCGGAGAGAGACAAAATTATCGAGTTGGACCATTTCTCCTTTGTTGTTTCGCACATAGAGCGATTTCAGATCGAGGGGTTTATTCCGGTCTTGCCGGTGAAGTTCTCCCAGAATCTGATACTGTTTCCCATTCATAATAAAATAACCAAAACGCTGACCGCTGAGCGCCAGTTGGAGGGTCTGCCCGATGTTCTGGGTAGAAATGCCCAGCAGGTTGGCTTTGTCGCGGTTGATGGCAACCTGGAGCTCAGGTTTGGTAAATTTCAGGTTCACATCGGGGGATACAAACGTAGGATTATCGATGACCTCAGCCATGAATGCGGGCAGGACTTCGCGGAGTTTTTCGATGGTGGGTGCCTGAAGAACGTACTGAATCGGCGGGCGGGCTCTTCTTCCGCCGAAGGTTGATTGCTGCACCACACTGGTGCGGGCGCTGGTTTTTTTTCGGAGACGGGAAGTGAGCTGCCGTGCAATTTCCTGTTGCGACCGTTCCCTTTCTGAGGGCGGAACGAGGGCAACACGCACAAAGGCCCAACTGCCCCTGACCATGGAAATTACATTTTCCCTTTCGGGAATGGTCGTTTCCACCAGCCGGGAGATATCTTCCACATAATCGTAGTTGAATTCATAGGTGGCTCCCTCCGGGGAGGTGACGCGTGCATTCATCTGCGAGCGGTCTTCCAGTGGGGCCATTTCAGACGGTATAATGTTCCACAAAAAAACGATCAAAAAAGCTGAAACGAGAAGAATTAAGGGAGAGACCCATCTTCTTTTCAGGAATGCATCCAGCGAGCGCTGGTAAATTTTATTCAGTTTCACAAAGAATTTTTCCGAGATATGGTAGGCTTTGCTTCGTTTATGGCGTGTTTTTAGCAATTTGGTGGAAAGCATCGGGGTAAATGTAAGGGCCACAAACGAAGATATGGCCACGGCACCGGCAATCACAATGCTGAATTCCCGGAAAAGCCTTCCCGTCATTCCTTCCAGGAAAACAATGGGAAAAAATACCGCAACCAGGGTAATGGTGGTGGCAATGATGGCAAAGAATATTTCGTTGGCTCCTTCCAAACCGGCCTGTTTGGGATTCATCCCCTTTTCGATTTTTACATAGATATTCTCCATCATCACAATGGCATCGTCAACCACCAGACCGATGGAAAGGACAATAGCCAGCAGGGTAAGCACATTGATTGAAAAACCAGCCATATACATAATAAAGAAGGCCCCAACCAGTGAAACAGGGATGACGAGAATGGGTATGATGGTGGTTCTCCAGTCACGCAGAAAGGTAAAAATGATCACCACCACCAGGAAGAAAGCCAGATAGATGGTGGTTTGGACTTCACGGATGGAGGAGCGGATATATTTGGTATTGTCGAAGCCAATTTCGATTTCAACATCTTCGGGCAGGTCTTTTTGGATGAACTCCAGCCGGTCATACACATCGTCGGCAATGTCGATGTGGTTTGCTCCGGGTTGGGGGATAATTACGGTTGCCACCATGGGTATTCCATTCATTTTCATAATGCCTCGCAAATCTTCCGGTCCGAGTTCTGCCCGGCCGATATCACGAACCCTGATGAGCTGGTCGCCGGCTTGCTTCAGGATAAGGTTATTGAATTCGGCTGGTGTAGTCATCAATCCGAGGGTGCGAATGGTCAACTCAGTGGTGTTTCCTTCAATGGTTCCTGCCGGCAGTTCTATGTTTTCGCGCAACAAGGCATTCCTGACATCCAGGGGTGTCATTTGATAGCCCGCCAGTTTTGCAGGGTCGAGCCAAATGCGCATGGCATAGCGTTTCTCTCCCCAGATACCTACTGAGCTCACACCCGAAATGGTCTGCAATTGCTCTTTAAAGGTAAGTTCGGCGATTTCGGAAAGCTCCAGGAGTGAACGTTTCGGGCTCTTAACCGCTATCATTATTATGGGATTGGCGTCGGCATCGGCCTTGGAAACGGTGGGAGGATCGCAGTCGCGGGGAAGATAACGCTGGGCCTGTGAGACTTTATCACGAACATCATTGGCTGCCGTTTCCAAATCCACCGACAATTGAAATTCCACTGTAATGCGGCTGTACCCCTGGCTGCTGCTGCTTGTCAGGGTGCGTATCCCCGGAATCCCGTTGATGGATTGTTCCAGCGGTTCGGTTATCTGGGTTTCAATGACGTCGGAGTTGGCTCCCGGATAGGAGGTACTTACCGAAATAATGGGTGGATCGACGCTTGGAAATTCCCTTACGCCGAGGAATGTCATGCCAATGGCTCCGAAAAGAAGGATGACAAGCGAAAATACGGTCGCAAGCACTGGTCGTTTTATGCTGATGGATGAAAGGCTCATGTTATGGATTGACTAAATGTTGGTTTGTTACCAGGGTATCGAGCTGAACGGGAAGGTCTTCGCGCAACTGAAGGATAGCTGTGGTCAGGAGCGTGTCACCAAAATTCAGCCCGCTCCTAATCTGAATGTGCGACTCGGTGCGGAGCCCTGTGGTAACCCTTCGCTCAACGGCTCTCCCGTTTTTCATGATAAATACTTTCTCTCCTTCCATTTCGGCGATTAATGCTTCGGTGGGAATGGAAATGGTATTCTCAATTTGCGAAAGCAGCGCCTTTACGCTTGCATATCTTCCCGGCTTCAGTTCCTGATCGCGATTGGGATAAAGTGCCCTTGCCACAATGGTCCGGGTATTGATATCCACTTTGGGATCTATGGCATAAACCCTGGCCTGAAAGCTGTTGGAATAACCGTCCACCTCAAAGGTAATGGGGAAACCGGGAACGACTTCACCTGAATACCGTTCAGGAATGGAAAATTCAATTTTCAGCGGTGTTGTTTTTACCAGCCTGACAATTTTGGTTTGCGTGGTCACAATAGCTCCTTCACTGATCATCCGGAGGCCTACGATGCCATCGAAGGGTGCACGGAGTTCCGTTTCGTTTATGCGGGCTTCAATGAGCATGATGTCTGCTTCCAGCGCCTTAAGTTCGGTGGCCGCCTGGTCATAACTTTCCCTGCTGATGGCGTCGCGTCCGAGCAGTTGCCGTTGTCTGAATTCCCGCTCCTGGCTTAGTTTGCGTTGGGCCTGTAATTTGAGCAACTGCGCCTGCAGGGGCTTATCGTTGATTTTAGCAAGTAAATCTCCGTTTTTGACCGCCGTGCCTTCGGTGAAATGTATGGCCGTTATTTTTCCCGATGTTTCAAAACCCAGCTCTACCTCTTCATCAGGAAGGAGCGAAGCCGTGCTGTAGATCATCTCGTTCATTTCGGTGGGCACCAGAAGGTACCCGCTGGCAAAAAGGGGTTGCGGTTTATTATTTTCCCGGTTCATTTCTGGGACTTCCTTTTTTTTGAAAAGAGGTTTTATTTTGGGATACAGAATAATACCTGCCAGGAACAGGGCAAGAATTGCTGTAACTGAGATTCTGAATATGCTTTTAGTTGACACCTGATCAATTTTTAAGTGAGAAATTGGTTTTTTATTCTAATTTATTTTGACTGTTTTAAATACCAAAAGTTAAAAGCCGGGATGAAGAATTTCGGGATTATTTACAAAATCTTTCAGGCTGGCGATAATAGTGAAGTATTCTTTATGTTCTTCAACCGGATGTTGCTTTGATTCCCCTGAGCATTTCTCCCAGGATATATCCTGCTGTTTCTACATTGGGAATATTTGAAAAAATAAGGTTCAGTTTTTGGTTTTTTTCTTTCATGCGCCCTTGTTGGGGATTTTTTTGAACAAAATGCACAATTTTCAGGAATGCCGGGGATTGGAAAAAGGGTGATTTGGGGTCTGAAATAAAATGGCAGATCATTTTTCCTTCTTTCAAAATGATTTTTTCCATGCCGAGTTCAATGGCTTTCCAACGCAGCCTGACGACTTCAAGCAATTCGATGCTTTCAGCAGGGAGGGCGCCGAAACGGTCTTCCAGACCATTTTTAAATTGGGTGAGCTGCTCTTCATTTTCGATATTGTCGAGCTCCCGGTAGAGCAGCATTCGTTCGGAGCTTCCTGGGATATAGCTTTCGGGGAATAGCAGTTCCATATCGGAATCGATCTGGCAATCCTGAACAAACTGAATGTTGAGGAAAGCCTGGGCCTGTTTTTCGTCTCCTTTTTTCTCTTTGAAAACATCCTGGAATTCCTCCTGCTTGAGTTCCTGTATGGCTTCATTGAGAATCCGGTGGTAGGTTTCAAATCCGATGTCGGCAATAAATCCGCTTTGTTCTGCCCCAAGCATATTTCCGGCGCCGCGGATGTCGAGGTCCTGCATAGCAATGTTAAATCCGCTTCCCAGGTCGGAGAACTCTTCGAGGGCCCGGAGTCTCCTTCTGGCTTCGGGGCTTACTGCCGAAAGGGGCGGAGTGATGAGGTAACAGAATGCCTTTTTGTTGGAACGGCCAACGCGGCCGCGCAACTGGTGTAAATCACTCAACCCGTAATTCTGGGCCTGGTTGATAATCATGGTATTGGCATTGGGAATATCGAGTCCCGATTCGATGATGGTTGTGGCGACCAATACATCAATATCGCCGTTGATAAAACCGAGCATCACCTTTTCGAGACTGGTCCCTTCCATCTGGCCATGCCCAACAGCGGTTGAAATACCGGGAACAATTCTTTTTATGGTATCTTCCACTTCATAAATATTCTGGACCCGGTTATGGATAAAAAACACCTGTCCGTTTCGTTCCGCTTCATAAGTAATGGCTTCCCTGATGAGCTGTTCATTGAACCCATGGACTTCGGTAATAATCGGGTACCGGTTGGGGGGCGGGGTTTGAATGATCGACAGGTCACGGGCTCCCATCAACGAGAACTGCAAGGTCCGGGGAATGGGGGTGGCCGTTAACGTGAGCGTATCCACATTGACCTTCAGGCGTTTTAACTTCTCTTTGACAGAAACTCCGAATTTTTGTTCCTCGTCAATAATCAACAGCCCCAGATCTTTAAAATGAACATCTTTGCTTACCAGGCGATGCGTTCCGATAATGATGTCTACATTGCCATTTTCAAGTTCACTTAAGGTCTGTTTTATATCTGCGGCAGATTTCAACCGGCTTATGTAGGCGATTTTTACCGGAAAATCCGACAGGCGGTCGGAAAAGGTTTTGTAGTGCTGCAATGCCAGGATGGTTGTGGGTACCAGCACGGCAACCTGTTTGCTGTCGGCCACTGCCTTAAAGGCGGCCCGGATAGCCACTTCGGTTTTTCCAAAACCCACATCGCCACACACCAGCCGGTCCATTGGAATGGTTTTTTCCATATCCTCTTTTACCGCGTTGGTGGCTTTTTCCTGATCGGGGGTATCTTCGTAAATAAATGAAGCTTCCAGTTCTGTTTGCAGGTAGGAATCCCTGGAAAAGGCAAATCCCTTTTCCGACAAACGTTCGGCATAGAGGGCAATCAATTCCTTGGCAATATCTTTCACCTTAGACTTGGTGCGGTTCTTCATTTTTTGCCATGCCCCGGTGCCCAGTTTATTCAGATTGGGCTCCTTCCCTTCTTTTCCTTTGTACTTGGAAATCCGGTGAAGGGAATGGATATTCACCAGCAGGGAATCGTTGTTTTTGTATACCAGCCGGATGGCCTCCTGCATTTTTCCGTTGATTTCGGCCCTGACCAAACCGGCAAACTTACCGATTCCGTGGTCCACGTGAACAACATAATCGCCGGGATGCAGCTTGCTCAGCTCTTTTATGGAGACAGCTTCTTTTTGCGCTTTTCGTGTTTTGAGCCTGAAGCGATGGTACCGTTCAAAAATCTGGTGATCGGTGTAGCAACATATTTTCAGATCGTGTTCTACAAATCCCTCATGCAAGGTGAAGGGCACAGGAACAAAATCGACATTCGCTTTAATATCGTAAAAAATAGTCTGAAGGCGCTCTATCTGCCGGGGCTGGCTGGAAAGGATAAAAACCTCGTATCCGTTTTCCCGGTGTTTTTCCAGGTTTTCTCCAAGCAAATCAAATTTCTTGTTAAAAGCGGGTTGAGGAGCATTGTGAAAGTTGAAAATTTTATGAGGTTCAAAACAGAGGTCAAAACCCCAGTCACAAACAGTCTGTTTTTCCAGTTGCTTTTTCAGGACCTCCCCTGACGTGATTATCTCCGGGATGTTTTCTTCTTCCGAACGGCTTATGAGAGTTTGCCGGTGAATATCCGTCACCTGATCGAAGAATGGATTCAGGTTATTGCCAAACCAGAGGGTATCGTCTGAAAAGAATGACGTCAGCGGGATTCTTTCCCCTTCCATTTTTTCATTCTGAATATTGGGGACAATGGTAATCTGCTGAAAATGCGCTTTCGAAATCTGGCTGTCGATATGAAAACTCCGGATGCTGTCTACTTCGTCTCCGAAGAAATCGAGGCGGTACGGGTCTTCGTTGGAATAGGAAAAGATATCCACAATGCTGCCCCTTACAGAAAACTGACCGGGTTCATAGACAAAGTCAACCCGCTCAAAACCGTATTCATAGAGAAATTCATTGATGAATTCAATGGATATTTTGTCTCCTTTTTTGAGCTGCAGCGTGTTTTGTTCGAGGCCGGGGCGGGGGATGACCTTTTCAGCCAGAGCCTCGGGATAGGTAACAATCAGGAATGCAGCCCCTTGCTCCCTCGATTTGTTCAAAACTTCGGTACGTTGCACGATATTTTCCTGCTCGGGTTGGCGGTATTGAACCGAACGTTTGTAAGAAGACGGGAAAAACAAGGTAGAATCAGCGAACCCCAGGTTGTTCAGATCGTCAAAGAAATAGGCAGCCTCCTCCCGGTCATTGAGCAAGAGCACCATGTTTTTTTGAAGTTTTTGAAAAAGATTGGCTACCCAAATGGTTTTAGATGAGCCAATAAGGCCTTGCAGGTGAATTTTTTCACCAGGGGGGTCATTTAAAATTTTCACCACATTATTAAAGTTTTTATGACCCTTAAAATATTTTAGAAAAGAAGCCGCTTCCAAATTTTTATTAAAATTTCGGCAAAATTATAAATAACGGAGATGAAGCGAAAAAAAACATTCCGATGAATCTATCTGCGGTTTAATCAATTATTGCAGGTTTTATTTTTACCATCAGGTGTTTTTTTGGAATGGTTTCATCCTTTTTTACATATATTTTAACGATCTCC
>CAYTDH010000198.1:0-8162 GCA_964436325.1 uncultured Tangfeifania sp. | reverse complement strand
GGCACGTATGAGGCTGGCGGGGATGATGCCGGCGCGGGTGTTGGTGAGGCTGGGGCGGGGGATGATGTCGGCGGTTTCCGTAACCGTTCCGGGGATGATTTTGAGGGTGAGCGCGAGGGCGAAAATGGGGAGGGTGGCAGCTGATGGCACCTGATGGACACATTCCGGGCGCGTCGGACGGCGGGCTGGACGGGTTCGCGGAGGGCTTCGAGGGGGGGGCTATGGGGGCCGCGCAAAATTCGACCCTCCCCGGTATATATCAAGCCGCAGAGGAAGATGCGGACGACTTTGGAAAAATTTTTTCTGAAAATTTGGCAGACGGGGACGGGAAGACAGAATTGCCGTCGTCGGAGGTGCTGGCGGCGTTCTGCGAGGAATGGGGGCAGGTGTCGCCGAGGATTCGGTTCGATCAGAAGTGGGTAGACCGTGAGACGGCGGAGATCATTGACTTTGCGGAGATCGCAGACGAAAACGAACTGAGGGCCGCCAGCGACCGCGCGGAGCGGCAGTACGAAGCGGAGATCGCGGCGAATAGAAGCGAGTATGTCCGCGTGGCAACCGAAAAGTACGGTCGCGTCGGGCCAGAAGGGCGCAGTTGGGAGCAGGAGTTCACAAGAGACTTGGCAAGGAAGGACCTGTACTTCCTGGTGAAGCACGTTCTCGGTCGCGACAAGCTTGTGTTCCACCTGCACTACTTCATGGCGGAGTCCGTACGGGAAAGCCGTTTGGCCAGCAACTACGGGATGCGCTACAAGGGGTTGCGGGAGTTTCCTCGGGAGTCGTACAAGTCGACCGTGATGGGGCTTGGGAAGTGCGTTCAGTGGATTCTCGCCGACCCGAATGTCAAGATCCTGTATCTGAGTGCCGCCGCCGGAAACGCCGAGAAGAAGCTGGCCGAAGCTCGCATGTACTTCCGCAAGGGGACCGCGCTGGCAAAGCTATTTCCCGAGCATCAGTGGGAAAAGCGCAGCGAGGAAGGAAATACAAGCCGTTGGGTGTCTCCGGCGAGAGCGACCGCCGATCCGGAAGGGACCATCGAGGCGGCTGGTGCGACGACCTCGCTTGCGTCCCGGCACTATGACAAGATCATCTGTGACGACATGTGGGACGAGAAGTCAGTGACCTCGAAAGAGGTGTCCGCGTCGGTGAACCAGAAGATTCAGGGGGTGGACTACCTGCTCGCCGACCAGAAGGCGGGCGTGATCTTGTTTGTGGGAACGCGGTTTGCGCACGACGACCCGACGCTGGGGTTGCTGGAAGACCCGATGGTGGACTCCGTGATTGCCGGCGGCGTGTTGAAATGCGGGCGCAGCTTGTTCCCGGAGAACCTGCCCTTGATTTGGATGTACCAGGCTTGCCAGACACAGCGATATGTGTTCACCTGCCAGATCATTCTGTGGCCGAAGAGCGAAGACCGTGGGCTCGACCCCGAGTCGGTGCAGTTTACGAGATGGCAAAACTTGCGCCGCCAGGAAGCCGAAGGGGAAGTTTCGTACAGGCTGTGGGTGCTGACGGATGCGGGCGGCAGCGACAAGACCGAGGCGGACCCGGCATCGATCGGCGTGGTCGCCGTGACATCCGATCACCGCTTTTGCCTGGTTCACCTGGTGCGGAAACGCATGGACCCCGCCGACTTCATCGACGAGTGCGAGCGGATTTGGGACGAATGGGCGCCGTACCGGATAGTCAGGCAGAACACGCTGCTGGAAACGACAATCATGTCGTTTATTCGCCGCCGGAACTCCGACCGGCAGGCCCAAGGCAAGGGGCGGATGATCTTTCACGACTACTCGCTCAAGAAGCGCGAGAAGAAGAGCCGCATCACGGCGAGCCTTCAGCCCGTCCTCGGCAGCCGGATGCTCCATATCGACCCCGGGTTGCCGCGCGAAACGCAGCGCCTGTTCAAGCAGGAAATGCGGGAGCACCCTCTGAGCCGCAACGACGATATGCTCGATATGCTGAGCGAGATCGACGACCCGGCGGTTCACCGCTGGCCGACCCCGCCGAAACCTCCCCCGGAAAAGCCCGCGGGCTTCTCCATACCGACTCGGGACGCCGTGGAGCGCGCCCGGACAGAGCAAAAAACCGTGAACGTGGCGGAGTGGATGCAGAACCGCCAGCGACAGGAGGCCGACAGTGTACTTGCAGGGATGGGCTGAATCAGTGGTTGTGGTGCTCGCAATGATCAATCTGCTGTTGCTGGCGGCATTCTTGGCGGCTTGCACGGCGCGTGTGCTGTCTGGCAGTACGGGCCGCGTCATTCCGTCTTGCGAAGAGCGCCTTGCGCGTCGCCGCCGCGAACAAGACGGCGATGCGGTGCAGGCGGAGTCCCGCGTGGGTGAAATCTCTCTGGAGGACGACGACCAATGATGAAGTACATCCGGTTCAAAACGCGCGGATTTGTGCTGTTCAGCGGCGATCAGTCGCACGAAGAAATGGCCCGCGCGGTGGACGACGCGGCCCTGAGCGCTGGGTTGGTGCTTTGGGTGAATCGAGGGCCGACGTGCTGCGGAGAATCGCTCACGCTCGCCCTGCCGGCGGACGACAAGGACACAGAGCGCCTGCGGGCAACGTTCGAGGTGTAGCATGAAGACCACACCGGAAGAAGTCAGAGCGCAATTGGTCGACGAAATGGAGACCCTGCGTCGTCGCGGCGCCGAGTGGAATCGCCCGCTGGTGGCGGACGTGGAGATGACGCTGGCGTTTATAAGCGGATTCCAGTGGATGGAGTACCGCTGGGCCAACGGCGGTCTTACCCCCGTGCCAAACAAAAGCCGCGGAGTCCGCATTACGGACAACCGCATGCTGCCCGCCTATGTGCGGACGATCTATTCGTTGTTCCTGGAACAGCCGGTGCTGGTCGGGCACGAAGGCAGCAAAGAGCTTGGCGACACGGAAACAGCAAAAGCGGCGTCCAAAATGTTCGACTACTGGGAGAAGCACTGCGGACTTCGCGAAGCCCGCAAAGAGGCGGTCGGATGGATGCTGCTGAGCGGTATCGGGTTTTGCGCCCCGGCTTGGACTACCGCGCGCGGGATGCAGGTCGTCGAGCAGCCGGAAGTGCTCGAAGAGCCCAGAGAGAACGACAAGGGCCAGTGGAGCTTCCTTGGCAGCCGAAAGGCCACGGTGAAGCGCAAAGAACTGACCTTTTGGAGCATGAACCCCCTGAACACGTACTGCTTCCCGCTTTCGGCTACGAAGTGGACCGATGTCGACTCCGTGCTGAACGCCGACCTTGCATCGCGCGAATGGATTCAGCGCAACATCCCACATGCCACCGACTTTGCAGACAAGATGGAAGCGGTGGGCGACTCCCACGACTCGCAGAACGCGCAGGACCGCGTGAACAAGTTCGTGTCCTCGTTCTTCGGAATGCGGACCGACGCGGAGCCCGGCGAACGCTACTGGGTGACGCGCTATTGGGAGCGCCCGTCTCCCCAACACCCCGAGGGGCGGTATGTGGTGACCGCCGGCGGGCAAGTAGCAGTGGACACCAAGCTGCCGTACGCCGCCGACGCGCTGAATATCGACCCCACCGACAGCATGAACTTGACGATGGGCATCGTCCCGGTGCTGGCCATGGACCTTCCTGGGCGACTGGTTCCCCCCGCCCCGTTCGCGGAAATGCGAAGAGCGCAAATCCGCCTGAACGACCTGCTGACCGACCAAGCCCGCAACCGCAAGACAGTCGGACGCAACAAGCTGTTGGTGCAGAAAGAGACCGTTGCGGATGGCCAGTGGGACGACGAACACGGCGAAATGATCGAGATGGACCCCCAGGAACAGGGGTTCAAGCCGCAGTTCATTCAGGCCCCCCCGCTGGTAGGAATCGACGCGGAACTAAATCGCGCAGAAATGTCCTTGGAGGAATCCAGCGGCCAGACCGCCGTACTCCGTGGCCAGAATCCGACGCAGGCTCGCGCCGCCGAG
This sequence comes from uncultured Tangfeifania sp., assembly GCA_964436325.1. Lineage (GTDB taxonomy): Bacteria > Bacteroidota > Bacteroidia > Bacteroidales > Prolixibacteraceae > Tangfeifania. The sequence goes on along the minus strand of CAYTDH010000198.1, from coordinate 4,232 downwards.
CAGTTGGAGATTCTGCGCGAAGAGTCCATGACCCTGCTGTCCAGCTACGCCATGCAGCACGAAGCCTCCTTCGAGAAGATCGGTCGTCTGTCCCTGGCGATTGTGCAGAAGCGCTACAGCATGGAGCGCCTGGCCAACATCATCGGGCGCAACCGCTCCGGCTGGGGCGTGCAGTTCAAATATGCAGACCTCATGACCGATGTGCGCATCAAAAAGGGTTCCATGATTCCGCGCAACCACGCGCTGGTCGAGGCGAAAATCGTGGAACGCGTGCGCTACGGCATCTACAACGACCCGAATACCGGCAAGGTCGACGTTCGCTTGGTTCGTAAGGCGCTGGAAATGAGCAGCTTCGCCCCGGCGGACATGGAGGACATGCACCGCGACCGCGCCGAACAGGAGTTCCTGTGGATCGTGCTCGAAAAGCAGATCATCGAGGCGCTGGACGAAGAGCCCCACGAAACCCACATCGAGCAGCACCGCGCCGACATGGCCCGGCAGGAATTCGCCGAAGCGCCGTACGAAGTGCAGGAGCTGTTCCGGCTGCACGTTCAGATGCACCGCGAAAAGTGGGCCGATCAGATGAGCCCCGAGTCGGCCATGCCCATGCCCGGCGCGCTGACGCACAACGTTGCGGACATCGCAAACGCCGGTCGCCCGCGCCCTCGTCGTCCCGTGGCTGCCCCCTCTGCCGGCCCCCCTGCACCGTCCGCTCAACAGCCTTCCAATCAAGGCCCGCCCAAGTGACAAGCTGTCAATGGACAGGTGCTACTATTGTGCTTATTTTACTTACATGACAAGTCACTATCGTGACGCTTTGCAATCAACCAAGGATTTGCCATGAAGACAACGATTTACAACCCCACGAACGAGCGCATCGGGCTGTTCGCTCACAACCGCCGCGTGGTCGTCGAGCCGAAGAACAGCGTGATCGTCAGCGAAAAGATGGGCAAATCCATGCTTGCGAAAGACACGCGGCTGACGCGCGGCCAAGTGTCGTACACGCCCGACCAGATCAAGCTCGTGGACGGCATGAAGAAGAACGCTCTGGTCGTGTTGGCGAAGAGCCTGATGCGCGGCGTGCCGATTTCCCCCGAAGAAGCCGCCGTGCAGGCCGACGGGATTCCCCCGGAAGGCTCCGCCGACAACGACCAGGCCGCCGACGACGACGCGACCTGATCGCGCAGCAATTCGCTTCGCCCGTGCGGTAACGGGCGGTACGGCGGCACCGGCCGAGACGGTGCAGCGGTTCGCATCCGCAACACAACAGCGAGGACAAGAACAATGGCAGACCAAGACCCGAACCAGAATCCGAACGCGGGCGACAAGGCCGCCGAAGGATTCAAGAAGGAGATGCTGGAAGAGCGCCGCAAGCGCCAGGAGATGGAGCAGCAGTTGAAGGACCTCCAGGCAAAGCTGGAGCAGAACGGCGCCAGAGAGGAAGACCTCGAAGTCGGTGACGTGATCACCGACGAAGACCTCGCCAACCTGGACGCCAAAGCCATCAACGCGAAGCTCGCAAAAGCCCTAGCGCCCCTGCAAAAGCTCGAAAAGGAGATCGGCGAACTCCGCAACCGCCAGATGAGCAAGGAGGAAAAGGACAAGGTGTCCTCCACGCTGGCGAAATGGGAAATCTTTCAGGACGAAGACCAGGAGCTTGCGGACTCCGCGCGCACCGCGCTCGAAGTCGAGATGAAGCGACTGGCCGACGAGGGCAAGACCTCGCAGGACGACCTGGAGGAAGCCGCGAAGACTGTGGCAAAGCGGTTCACCCGCTTCAAGGCCAACGCCGCCGCGTCCACCGGCGAGTCCGAGACCGAGCCGATTCCCCCCGGCGGAGGCAGCCCCGCCGCCGCCGCACACCAGCCTCCCGAGAAACCCAAGGACGACAGAGAAGCGTCCGAAGCGACGCGTAAAAAGGCCCGGGACTTCTTCAAAATCGGCGGCAAGTAGGCCGCCGGTTCCGGGCTGACAATCACCCAAAGGAGGCATTGACATGCCCGGAACCAGTCAGATCGTACAAGACTTCAACGACTTCATGACCGAAGTCATTCGCGAGGCGTGGTTTGGTCCGCTGCTGAATGTGGCGTTCCAAATCGAGCGAAGCTACTTCGCCAGCAAGGTCCGCCGCTCCGGAGAGGGCGTGAAGGGCCTGGTGGTGAACCTCCCCTTCAAGACCGGCCAGGGCATCGGCTGGCGCGGGCTCAACGCCCACGGCGGCATCACCCCGACCGGCTCCATCTCCTCCGTCGACAGCATGCAGTTCGAGCTGGGTTGCCATGCAGCCGCCGCCGAATGCACGCTGGAGGAAATCACCGCGTTCAAGACCGCCGAGGAAAAGGCAGAAGGCTGGCCCGAGCTGATCAACGCCAAGCTGCGCGAGCTGTACGAGGCCATGCCCTACTACATGCGCGCCATGCTCTGGACCGGCAGCGCCGCCAACAAAGCGCTCGGCGTGCAGAACGGCGCCGCCTCCGGCAGCGTCGTCACGCTGGACAACGACGGTCTCGCGCATTCCGAGAATGCCGCCGACCGCGTGAAGCTCTTCGAGTTCGGCATGTGGGTGCAGCCCTACAGCTCCGCCGACGCCAAGCTCGGCGAGCCCGTCCAGATCACCGCCCTCGACAAGAGCAACGGCACCATCACCCTCAGCGACGCGAGTTTCTGCGAAGACAACGCGTACTTCGTGTGCTCCGACATCGCCGGGCAGGACGTGCCGTACACCGACAAGTTCCCCGGTATCCTGGACGTGATCGACGACGACAACACGTTCCAGGGCGTGGACCGCAGCGCCTCCGGCAACGGCTGGGCGCAAGCCTCCGTCACCGACGGCAGCGCGCTGACCCTGAACTACGACACCCTGTCGCAGTTCTTCTACGACTGCTACGAGCCGTCCGAGGCCATGTGCCACGGCGACCTCATGCGGGCGTACTACAACAGCCAGCTCGCCGAAAACCGCCGGTTCATGAACCGGGAGTACAAGGACGGCTTCCAGTCCATCGAGATCGACGGCACCCGGCTGGTGGCTGCCGACGACGTGGACCGCGACAAGATCATCGTCCCGGACCTGAAGAACATGTGGATCGCCGAGCTCGGCGTCTCCAACCTGTTCGATCAGGGCTGGTACCCGCTGGCCAAGCAGACCATGCTCGAGTACGTGCTGGTCTACTGGGGCCGGCTCGTCGCCAAGGACTGCCGCAAGATGGCGCAGCTCCACAGCCTGAGCTACTAACCCCGGCGGGCTCTGAGCGCCCCGGCGGCTGACCGCCGGGGCCACCCCGCCACAACCGCAACGGAAGCACGATGGCCGTACCGCGAGAACTGAAACGCTGGGTGAAGCACTACGACCCGCAGCTCGACATCCGCCAGGATGAGCCGACGGGCCGCGCCACGCTGCTGCATGGGGGAAGACCGGTCTGTGTGCTGAAGCACGAGGACGGCGCCCCAATCCGCAACCTGGACCTGTGCGCCCCCATGGTGCGCGACATCGTTCGCAAGTGCGACCAAAACGCAAACGGGCGAAGGATGACCCGGTTCATCGTGGACCGAACCCTGGAAAAGGAACGAAGCCGCCAACGCCAGTCCGAGCGTCAGACCGAAGACGGACGGGCCGCGGCCAAAGACATCATGCGGCACCGACGCTACGGCCCGAAGGTCACCGTCGGCCCCGCGACCCCATGAGGAGAATAAGACGATGTTGAATGGAACCAATCACATGGAAATCGTCGAGGTCAAGGTCCCGACGGTGACCACCGAGGACACGCTCACCGTGTCCCTCGTCGACGACTTCGGGTACGACGCAGCGCAGGTCGCGGCGTTTCGCGACGCCCGCCTGCTGTCGAAGCAGGTCGCCGCGGGCACTGGGCAGGTGCTCGACGACTCCGTGGCCCTCTCCGGCAACAACCTGGTGATCACCGAAGGCAGCACCGGCTTCACCACCGGCGACGTCTTCCAGGTGGCCCTGTTCACCGCCCTGCCGAGCAAGTCCGGCACGGCCAGCGCCGCCTAAAGGAGGTGATCGGCCATGAGAGGATGCAAAGTCCAAGGACGCATGAATGACTGCGCGGCGCTGACCAGCGCCGCGCTCACCGACAACTCCGGAGGCACGGACCCGGAAGACCAGACCGTGGCGGAACTCACGGAGACGGAAAACACCGGGTCCGCCGACCTCGACACGACGGCCAACGCCATCGCGCTGCTGGCCGCCGAATTCAACAAGCTCCAGGATGACG
>CAYTDH010000197.1:0-8183 GCA_964436325.1 uncultured Tangfeifania sp. | reverse complement strand
CATTACTCGAGGTTTTTGATGAAATGCCGGGTATTGTTTACGATGTAAAACCAGTGCCGGATGACCACAGGGCCTGGTACCGGTTTGAAGCCCCTCCCGGACTCAGGGAAATGACCATCCCTGCAAACGAAGCCACCGTATGGGTCAATGGCCGGGAAATGCCCGTAAATGGGGGAAAGGTAACCATCCAAAATCCCCCTGCAGGCACCTCCACGATTGCCATCCGCATGACAATGCAACGCGGCCAATATGCAGGAGCAGCATTTGAAAAACCCCTTGAACTTAAACTCGGAGGGGGACAAATAAGAACCGGTCCCTGGCAGAATTATGCTCTGCCCACTTATTCAGGCATCGGTGTGTATAAGCAACAAATTCATTTCAGTACAGAAGAAATCAATCGTGAAATCATCCTCGACCTGGGTGAGGTATATGTTGCTGCTGAAGTGCTTATCAATGGGAAAACCGCAGGCACCAGGGTAGCTGCTCCTTTTAAATACACGATTTCTTCTTTGGTTGAGGAAGGAGACAACGAAATTGAAGTAAGGGTAGCCAATACCCTGGCACCCCATTACTCTTTTCCCAGGAGAGCCGCCAATCTGGGCCCTGTTAAATCGGGACTTGTTGGACCGGTTTCGATACAAATGAGGTAAGGAGAATGGTGAAATTGTTGAATTGTGAAATGGTGAAATTGTTTGGTTGGCAGGGGCCTGGATCGGGGTTTGGATGTTTTAAGGTTTGAAAGCGAATGGGGCTAAAGCCAGGCTCTGGGAGGAATTGTGGGCCGTCAGCTACCCGCCTGCCGGACGGGCAGGAAGCAGACGGGAATAAACTTCAAATTCGAAGTCATGCATATCCTCAGCAAGACCTAAATTCATATTTGATCCTGTTCAGAGTGTGGAGCTTGTAAAACACATAGAAGATGCACGAAGGAATACACAAAAGTCCACAAAAGGATCAAAACCAACTTCCTGAAACTTTGCGCCTCCCTTTGTGAGCAAAGGATTCCCTCACCCTGCTCTGGCAAGCCGGGACTTCCTTCTCCATGGTGGAGAGGGAGAAAATCAGGGGGTGCCGGGTTTCCGGGGGATTTCACTAGTCAGAAAATCGGGGAAGCCGCTAACCAGGAAACTTTTCGTGGAACTCTTGTTTTGCCGGGATGGTTTCATGCAAAGTCAATTACGAATGAAGAATTACGAATTACCAATCACAGGCTTCGAAATGAATAGGGTGATTTTGATGGCCAAATAAGAGTTTCACGCAAAGGCGCAAAGACGCTAAGAAAAGAAATTCAAAATACGCCTAGAATAAGAGAAAAACAATCAGGGGCGCTTTGTGTTTTTTCTAAAGGCCTTTGAGGTTCAAAAATCACACCCCAAAAAACCCTGAACTCAACCGAGCGAAGCGATTCCTCTACCACCAGCACCCCCCAACCAAGACAACCAAGACAACTCCTCCTCCCCCCCGAGCGAAGCGATTAAAAAGACACCCCAACACCAAACAACGAACAACGAACAACGAACAACAAACAATCTCCCGAGCGAAGCGATACAATCCCCATCCGCAAACCAACCAGAACGAGCATCAAGCAACAAGCATCCAGCAACAAGCATCCAGCAACAAGCATCCAGCAACCAGCAACCAGCAACCAGCAACCAGCATCCTCCCCAGTGTCAAAAAATGCAAACTCTTTATCAAATTGTGTATTTCTGCCAGAACCTTCAATAGATATTTTTACATCAGAAACAGAATCAAAATTTACAAACAAAAAGGGAACTAAAAATGCAGGCAATTTTAGGTGTTATCTATCATTCACTCGGCGGCTTTGCTGCCGGGAGTTTTTACATGCCTTACAACAAAGTGAAAGGCTGGGCGTGGGAAAGTTATTGGATCATCGGAGGGTTATTCTCCTGGATCATTGTCCCGCCCCTGGCAGCCTGGCTTACGGTTCCCGGTTTTGCCGATGTTATCCGGGCAGCTTCCGGACAAATTCTCTCCATCACTTACATGATGGGAATTTTCTGGGGCATTGGAGGTTTGACCTACGGACTGGGTATCCGATACCTTGGCATGTCGCTCGGGAATTCGGTGGTTCTCGGATTTACTTCTGCCTTTGGTGCACTGGTCCCCCCCCTTTATTACAATTTTTTTCCTGCAGAAGGAAAAATTTCGCTCTCTTATATGTTGGCCAGCAATGGTGGTCAGTTGGTTCTGGCAGGTGTTGTCCTGTGTCTTATTGGAATTGCCGTTTCCGGAAAAGCAGGCATGATGAAAGAAAGCGAACTTTCTGAAGAACAAAAGAAAAAAAGCATTCAGGATTTTAGCCTGGTCAAAGGCCTGATCATAGCCATCTTTTCAGGTATTCTGAGCGCCTTTTTCAACTACGGCATTGAAGCCGGAAAGCCTTTGGCTGAAGCCGCAGTAGTGGCAGGTTATAATCCCCTTTACGCCAACAATGTAAGCTTTGTAGTCATTCTTTGGGGAGGTTTTACCACCAATTTTATATGGACCTCCATTCTGAACATCAAAAACCGGACTTTTGGCGATTTCACCAACAAAGCCCGGCCTCTTTTCAACAACTATTTCTTTGCTGCGCTGGCCGGGACTACCTGGTTCATGCAATTCTTTTTCTATGGCATGGGAGAAAGTAAACTGGGCAATGGTGCCAGCTCCTGGATTCTGCACATGTCGATGATTATCCTCACTTCCAATTTATGGGGATTTTACCGGAAAGAATGGAAAGGTGTTCAAAACAAAACCCTGAGAACCATCATTGCCGGAATTACCATTATTCTTATTTCAGTTTTTGTTGTGGGAATTGGAAATTCATTCATGTAAGGAAAGCGGCAAAAACATTTCCATACCTGCCTTCTTTTTCGTAAAATTGTAAAAGAAATAACAGCATATTCTTTTTACAAAAATTCGAAACCATGGACCAAAACCTGCTAAAAGCATTCACACTGTTCATTGCCGCCACAGGAATGATGAACTGCACCCCGCCCGAAGAAGAAACCACACGTCCGAACATCTTGTACATCATGAGTGATGACCATGCCTACCAGGCCATCAGTGCCTATGGGTATGGACTGAACGAAACACCCAATATCGATCGCCTGGCCGAAGAGGGGGCAATCTTTACACGGGCCAATGTCACCAATTCCATCTGTGCCCCCAGTCGCGCTGTTCTTTTAACCGGGAAGCACAGTTTTGTCAATGGCAAAGTAGATAACGTTCAGCCTTTCAACTGGGATCAGGACAACTTCCCCAAACTGATGCAGGCCAACGGGTATCAAACCGCCATGATTGGAAAAATCCATCTCGATGGCATTCCGCAGGGATTTGACTATTCCATGGTATTGCCCGGCCAGGGCCGTTATTACAATCCCGATTTCCTCATCGATGGAGAGCGTGTGCGAAAAGAAGGATATTGCACAGAGATCATTACCGAAACAACCCTCGACTGGCTCAAAAACAAACGTGACCCCAACAAACCGTTCTGTGTTCTTTACCATCAGAAAGCGCCCCACCGCAACTGGAAACCTGCTCCCAAATACCTGACCCTCTATGATGACAAAACATTTGATCCCCCGGCCAATTATTTCGACGACTACGAAAACCGGGGAACTGCAGCCAAAGAACAAGAAATGGAAATTGACGGGCATGCCCGCTGGGGCCATGACTTTAAAATGATTGTCGATCCGAATGGAGACAGTACCGGTTTTCACCGCGAACTGAACCGTTTCAACGAAAAACAGCTTGATGACTGGATGGCCGCCTATACGCCAAAAAATGAGGCTTTTAAAGCTGATTACCCCAATCTTTCTGAAGAAGAAATCGCCCTATGGAAATTCAACCGCTACATAAAAGATTACCTGCGCACCATTAAATCGGTTGATGACGGCGTGGGTGAAGTGCTGGACTACCTCGAGGAAGCAGGCCTGGCTGAAAATACCATTGTTATATATACTTCCGACCAGGGATTCTACCTGGGAGAACACGGCTGGTTTGACAAACGGTTCATGTATGAAGAATCCTTCCGGACTCCTCTTTTGGTCAGGTATCCTAAAGAAATTGAACCCGGCACCAAAATCGACAAACTGGTTCAAAACCTCGACTTCGCTCCCACCTTTCTCGATTATGCAGGCATTGAAATTCCCGGGGAGATGCAGGGAGAATCCTTCCGTAAACTCGTAAGCGGAGAAACCAGTCAGTGGCGCGATGCTGTCTATTACACCTATTATGAATACCCCTCAGTCCATATGGTTAAACGACATTATGGAGTGGCTACCGAGCGCTATAAGCTCATGCATTTTTACTACGACATCGATGAATGGGAAATGTATGATCTGGAAAAAGACCCGATGGAAATGAACAACATCTATGGCAATCCGGATTATGCTGAAGTGCAGGAAGACCTCCACGAAAGACTGGAAGAGTTGCGGGAATATTATGGCGACAGCGATGAATTAAACGCGAAGTACCTGCGCGAATACCTGGACCACCGGGCCGGAAGATAAACTAAGTGGAGAAAATGGGCGGTCGTCATTTTCTCCGGAAAATCAACCTGAAATGATTGTAAAAACACCTTTGCGTGCACCCCTTTTGCGCCCTCTGCGTGGAACCCTCTTCCCGGTAAACCCTATTTCCACGCAAAGCCCGCTAAATAAAGAGACGCTTAAAAGGAAAAAACAAAAAAACTTCTATGAAAAGTATAGCTTCTAAAACCAAATCATTGGCCCTCGCCGGACTATTGTCCGCTACAGTGGCCGGAAATGCCCATTCTTCGGAAAAACCTCAGAACCCTCCTCCCAATTTCGTTGTCATTTTTGCCGACGACCTCGGTTATGGAGATTTGGGAACGTTCGGACATCCCACCATTAAAACTCCACATTTGGATAAAATGGCTGTTGAGGGGCAAAAATGGACCAGCTTTTATGTTGCCGCACCGGTATGCACACCCAGCCGCGCCGGCCTTCTTACCGGCAGGTTGCCCATCCGCAATGGCATGTGCAGCGATGAACGAAGGGTGCTATTCCCGGATTCCAACGGGGGACTGCCCCAAAGCGAAATAACCATTGCACGAGCCCTCAAAGAAAATGGATACCGTACGGCCGCCATCGGAAAATGGCACCTTGGGCACACCCCCCCCTTCCTGCCAACCAATCATGGCTTTGATAGCTATTACGGGATTCCCTATTCCAACGACATGCAAAAAGTGGAACGGACAGACCATTACACCCTGGCGGAAGAAGAACGCTACCAGGCCTATAATGTGCCCCTTATGCGCGATGAACAAGTCATTGAACAACCAGCAGACCAGCGGACCATTACCCGGAGGTATACAGAGGAAGCTGTTCAAAAAATAAGCGAATACAAGGATGAGCCTTTTTTCATCTATCTTGCCCATTCGCTCCCCCACATTCCCCTTTTCCGTTCCGGAAAATTCAAAAACCAATCACTGGCCGGAATATACGGCGATGTCATTGAAGAAATCGACTGGTCGGTGGGGCAGATTGTTGAAGCCCTCAAAACAGAAGGGATAGCCGAAAACACCCTGGTTGTTTTTACCTCCGACAACGGCCCCTGGCACATTTTCAAAACCCACGGCGGTTCATCGGGGATGCTCAGAGGAGCAAAAGGGGGTACATTTGAAGGGGGCATGCGCGAACCTACCGTCTTCTGGTGGCCGGGAAAATTAAAACCGGGTGTCGTAATGGATATGGCCACCACGATGGATCTGCTGCCCACTTTTTGCAAACTCTCGGGAACTTCGTTGCCCACTGACCGAATTTACGACGGATATGACATAACCCCACTGCTCTTTGGTACAGGGAAAAGCCAGCGCGAAACAGTGTTTTATTACCGTGGAGAACAAATCTATGCTGTACGAAAAGGCCATTATAAAGCCCATTTTATTACCCAACTGGAATATGGCAGCAAAACAGCGCATCCCATAACCAATCCTCCTGTGGAAATAACCAGGGAAGCAACCATTATGGATCCTCCCCTGCTCTACAACTTGAGTATCGACCCGGGTGAACAATACAATATCGCCGAAGCACATCCCGAAGTGATTGCAGAAATAAAAAAGATTATCGAAGAACACCAGGCGGGGATTAAGCCCGTTGAAAACCAACTTGAAAAATAAGAAGCAAACAACAGATCATTCAATCCTTCTCCGCCATAAGCACGGGATATCCCGATTTTTGCTTTACAAAAAAAACCATTCAAAATCATTGAACCAAATAAAATGCGAATCACCGGAAAATCTACCCTTACCCTGGCAGCCATCACCCTTTTTTCGTCTGCCCCGGCCACTCCTTCTGAAACAGCTCCACCCAATGTAATCATTGTAATTACCGATGACCAGGGCTATGGAGACCTGGGAATAACAGGGAATCCACACATAAAAACCCCTGTTTTGGACAACCTCGCCCGGGAAAGCATCCGGATGAACCAATTTCATGTTTCGCCGGTTTGCGCTCCCACACGGGCCAGTTTGATGACCGGCCGGTATTCCCTCAGAACCGGTGTGAGCGACACCTATAACGGCGGAGCCATCATGGCTCCTGAAGAGGTTACCATCGCAGAAATGTTAAAAGAAGCGGGCTACCAGACAGGTGTGTTTGGCAAGTGGCATCTCGGCGACAACTATCCATCCAGGCCCGGTGACCAGGGCTTCGATGAATCAGTCATTCACCTTGCAGGAGGAATGGGCCAGCCCGGGGATTTTACCACATTTTTCCGGCGCGACAGCAGCTATTTTGATCCTGTTTTGTGGCATAACGGCGAAAAGGAAGCCTATCAAGGCTATTGCTCCGATATTTTCGCGGATGAAGCCATCCGGTTTATTGAGGAGCACAAAGCAACGCCTTTCTTTTGCTACCTCTCCTTTAACGCTCCCCACACCCCGCTGCAGGTCCCTGAAGCGTATTACAACCTTTATAAAGACATCGATCCTGCAGCCGGTTTCGACACAGGTGACCGCCCCTTTCCGGAGATGAGCGAAAACGACCGTGAGGCGGCCCGGAAAGTATATGCCATGGTGACCAATATCGATGACAATATGGGGAAACTGGTGCAAAAGCTGGATGAACTCCAAATTGCAGACAATACCCTTCTGATTTTCATGACCGACAACGGCCCCCAGCAGCGCCGCTACAAAGCGGGCATGCGCGGGCGTAAAGGAAGTGTTTACAGAGGGGGGGTGCGTGTGCCGTTTTTCTGGCGGCTGCCCGCCCGGTTTCAGGGAAACCGCGACATAAACACTCCCCTGGCGCACATCGATATCCTTCCCACCCTCTCCGAACTTTGTGACGCCGAAATGCCCCATGACCGGATTATTGACGGAACGAGCTTTATCCCCCTTCTTAAGGGAAAAGAAATTCCTGAATTTCAGGAAAGACCCCTGTTTTTTTACTGGACAAGGCGATTACCGGAATTATACCACAATATTGCCCTTCAGCAAGGGGAATATAAATTGGTTGGACATACGGATTATCAGGCTTCCATCGAAGACTTTGAACTGTTCAATATCCGGAAGGATGAATATGAATTGAACAACATCCTGAGCGACCATAAACCCATTGCTCAGAAAATGAAATCGGATCTGGACAAGATTCTGGAGTCGGTAACCCAAACTCCACACCTATTAAATCCCCCGCGTATTGTCATCGGCACCGGGCATGAAAACCCGGTGGTTCTGAACCGTAACGATGCCGGCGGACAGCGGGGATTATGGACTCAGGAAGAAGTATTTGGGTTATGGAGGGTAAAAATCAATAAAGGGATTTACGATATCCGGTTTAAATTCATCAATCCGCTGGAATCAGAAGGAACCCTGTTTCTGGAGACCAACTCATCTGTTTTGAGGCAGGAAAACCAAACCACCCCCACCGATATCATCGAGATGAAGAATGTTTCCCTTCCGGAAATGGAATGTGACCTCATCCCCCATTATGTCACCCGCGGAAAAAGGATTTTTCCGTTATGGGTAGAATTGAAAAGACGCGATGAATAAAGAAATATGAAGTTAAAAACACCATTTTGGATTATCGGACTGGCGGTGCTCTTTTTATGTTCCTGCCAGGACAGGGAAACCGGACAAACCGTTATTTTCCCGGTTACCGGTGAACCGGAGCAAATTACCCGGGGCCCCCAGGAACATCTTATGGCCAGTTATTACG
>CAYTDH010000196.1:0-8223 GCA_964436325.1 uncultured Tangfeifania sp. | reverse complement strand
CGCTTAAATGTTGTTAGTGTCATCCTCATTTTTTGCCTTCAAAGTAAGGGATGCGACGTGGAGGATGCAATATGTGCGAGGCCGAAGGCTTACGTTTTTGAGGAATGCTTTTGGGTGAAAATTAACTTCCAGGGCCTGAACTTGTCGGTCCATCCCCTGCTTCTCGGGTCATTATGGGAGGATAGCCTTTTCTCCGGATCAGGACTGTACCCGATATAAATTTTTTCAAACGCAGAAGAATAAATTGCATAAACGAAATACATGGGTTTGGGGTTTTATTTGTGGGTCGTGGCAGATTCGAACTGCCGACCTCATGCCTGTCAAGCATGCATTCTAAACCAACTGAACTAACGACCCTTATGTATGTTATCCGCAGCCGGCGGACTAAACCAACTGGACTGCCGACCTCATGCCTGTCATCCGCCAGCCGGCGGACTAAACCAACTGAACTAACGACCCTTTTTCTCTGCTACAAAAATAAAAAACAAGTTCAGTTTAAAAGCACCGAACTTGTTTTTTTTATGGGTTTAAATGAAGAATTTTAACACAAATAGTGCGGCCAGCACCATCATGACTACCGAAATGTCTTTGGTTTTTCCGGTAAGGAGCTTCAAAAATACGTAGGAAAGCATTCCGAAAACAATACCCTCTGCGATGCTGTAGGTGAGGGGCATCATGATGATGGTGATGAACGCAGGAATGGCTTCGGTGAAATCGTCGAAATTGATTTTCAGGATGGGTGACATCATGAAAAACCCTACCAGAACCAGTGCTGCTGCAGTTGCTGCCGGCGGCACCATTGTGAAGAGCGGTGCAAAAAAGAGGGCCACCAGAAACAGGGCAGCGGTGGTCAGCGAAGTCATGCCTGTTTTTCCTCCTTCCGCTACTCCGGAGGCACTCTCAACATAGGTGGTAACTGTACTGGTTCCGAAAATGGAGCCCAGCGTTGTTCCGATGGAATCGGCAAACAGGGCTTGTTTCACGCGCGGCACCCGTCCGTCTTTGTCGAGCATGCCTGCTTTGGAGGAAACCCCCACGAGTGTTCCTACCGTATCGAACATATCCACGAAAAGGAAAGTGAACAGGACGATGAGCATGTCGAGGCTAAGAACCTGTGAGAAATCGAACTGGAAAAAGATGGGGGCGAGCGATGGCGGTGCATCAATCAGGTGTCCTTCGGGCATGTGGGTAACACCAAACGGCAGACCGGCGATTGTGGCGGAAAAAATTCCAATGAGCAGGGCTCCCTTCACTTTCAGGGCGAGCAGCACCGCTGTGAGTACAATGCCTCCCAAAGCTACCAATACCGCCGGAGACCCCATGTCTCCCAGTCCTACCAGGGTGGCATCATTGTTTATCACAATGCCAGCATTCTGAAGTCCGATGAAAGCGATGAAAAGGCCAATACCTGCTGATACAGCATGCTTCATCGAGAGGGGAATGGCATTGACAATGAGTTCACGAATATTAAAAGCCGTCAGAATCAAAAAGATGATGCCTTCCAGAAATACGGCTGTTAACGCAAACTGCCAGCTATAACCCATGCCAAGGACTACCGTGAAGGCAAAAAAGGCATTCAGTCCCATACCGGGAGCCAGGGCAAACGGAAATTTAGCTACCAGGGCCATAAAGAGGGTGGCCACCATGGCAGAGAGCGCAGTTGCTGTGAATAAAGCACTTTTATCCATCCCCGTATTGCTCAGAATATCGGGGTTGACAGCCAGAATATAGGCCATGGTCATGAAGGTTGTAATTCCTGCCAGGATTTCTGTTCTGACTGTGGTGTGGTTCTCTTTTAGTTTAAAAAATCGACTCAACATGATGATTTATTTTAAAAAGTGGCTTTTACACCTAAGGTTGGCATTACATTTATCCCGTCCATTCCGGCAAAATTTGCATTTACTTCTATTTCGGTACCCAGGGAAAAGTGGCTGTTGAAATTGTACCACAATTGCGGTTCCGCAAGGAAAACAAATTTAGTATCTTTTCCGTTTATGGTAAAATCTTCGCGCCACCAATCGGCAAATCCGGCAAAAGAGAGTTTTTCACCGGCAAAATTCCAGTACCACACAGCCGTTAGCTGGAAGCTGGCATCGTGCTTTCCACGGATATATTTATAAAGGCCCATTAGGGTCAGTCCCCTCGAAAAATCGGGAGCGTTCATGGAATATTCCATCCCTGCAAGCCACGCGTCTTCAATATTGTAGGAGCCCCCGGGGGCATATTGTCCGAAACCGCCATTGTATTCGCCATGGAGTGCCCAGGGAGAGTCTCCCAGTTTAATGGCCCGGGCAATCTCCCAGTAGGCCAGACTTACTCCCTCCACGTCGCCAACATTATAGTCCATGTCGATGAAAAAGAAGGTACTACCCCATTTGTCGGGCTTAAACATTTCAACGGTGGAGGTGAAATACCCTCTTCCGTCACCCATGTCATAATGAAGCTGGAGGTTCTGTGCTTTTGCTGACACCATTACCGAGACAAAAAGTGCAGCAAGAAAGATTTTTTTCATTTGAATGTAAATTTAAATTTTTAAAGGTATAGAATAAAATTTATTACAACTGTTGAATGATTACCAGGGCTCAAAATCCATCTTTTCCTTCACCGGCACACCAGAATTCAATTTTAAAGCCGCAAAAATAGAAAAACTTGTAATCTCCCGTTCAAAACCGTTTAATTTCTGTAACAAATAATAAATTTGCCTAACAAATAAAGGAAACTGATGAGATTATTACACACTTCAGACTGGCATCTGGGCAAGCGGCTTGAAGGATTTCCCCGATTGGGGGAGCAAGCGGAATTTTTAGCGGAGCTGGCAGAAATTGCTGACAGCAACCAGGTGGATGCGGTGCTGGTGGCCGGAGATTTGTTTGATACTTTTAACCCTTCGGTGGAGGCGGTTGATTTGTTTTACAAAGCCCTCAAAAAGCTCACCCGCGACGGGAAACGCCCGGTTATTGCCATTGCGGGGAACCACGATTCCCCCGACCGGACCGAAGCGCCCGATCCGCTGGCCCGGGAATGCGGGATTATTCTGGCCGGTTATCCCCATTCCATAGTCCCCCCTTTCCAATTGGATTCAGGGCTGAACGTGCTGAACAGCGCGGAAGGGTTTTTGGAAATCGGACTTCCCGGAACGGATGTGCCGCTGCGGATTTTGCTTACACCCTATGCCAGCGAGTTCCGACTCAAAAAGTTTTTTGGAAAAGAAAACAGCGAGGAAGAGCTGCGGATGTTGCTGCGGGAGGAGTGGGCACAGCGTGCGGAGAAATGGTGTGATAACCAGGGGGTAAATGTCCTCATGAGTCATCTGTTCGTGGTTCGGAAGGGAGAGAAATTGCCTGAAGAACCCGAAGATGAAAAACCCATTTTGCATGTGGGCGGTGTTCAGGCGGTTTATACGGAGAACGTTCCTCTTCAGCTTCAATATGTAGCTTTGGGGCATTTGCACCGGATGCATCAGGTCGATGATGAGCCTTGTCCGGTTTACTACAGCGGGAGCCCTCTTTCTTACAGCTTTTCGGAGGCCGGGCAGCAAAAATATGTTCTCCTGGTGGATGTTGTTCCTGGTAGCCCCGCGGAGGTGAAACCGGTGAAACTGACCCGTGGGAAAAAATTGTTCCGCAAGCGGGCAAACGGTATGGAGGAAGCCCTGAGCTGGCTGGAGGAAAATCCCGGTTGCCTGGTGGAACTCACCCTGGTCACTCAGGATTTCCTGACTGCTCAACAGCGGAAACAGTTGAATGCGGCTCATGACGGAATCGTAACGGTTATTCCGGAAGTGAAAAATGCAGCGGTTCTCTCCAGCAGCTCCGCAAAAACCATTGACCCTACCCGTAAAATGAATGAGTTGTTCCGCGATTATTTTCAACATGCCAAAGGACAGGAACCCAATGAGGAAATTATGGCCCTTTTCGCCGAAATCTTGTCAGAAGAAGATGAACCCAACCCTGCCTGATTATTCATGATCAATCTGAAATCAATATGATACCTGTACAATTGACTCTTCAGGGTTTGTACTCCTACCAGGAAAAACAAACCATCGACTTCAAAAACCTCACCGATGCCCACCTTTTTGGTATTTTCGGAAAAGTGGGGAGTGGAAAGTCTTCCGTACTGGAGGCCATTACTTTTGCGTTGTATGGCAAAACCGACCGCCTCAACCTTTCGGGCGATAACCGGAATTACAACATGATGAACCTGAAATCGGATACCTTGCTTATTGATTTTTTGTTTGTCGCCGGAAAAACGAAAACACCTTACCGCGCCGTGGTGAAGGGGAGGCGTAACCGCAAACGGTTTGAAGATGTAAAATCGCTGGAGCGAACCGCTTATCAGCAAGAAGATGGTGAATGGATTCCCGTGGAAACAACCTTCCTGGAGAAGGTTATTGGGCTGAGTTACGAAAATTTTAAACGAACCATTATTATACCGCAGGGGCAGTTTCAGGAATTCCTGCAACTGGGCAATAAAGACCGCACCAATATGATGAAAGAGCTTTTCAACCTGGGCAGGTTTGAGCTCTATTATAAAGTGACCTCCCTCGAAGCCAAAAACAATGAAAAGAAACAGCATCTTCAGGGGCAAATTCAGCAGTTGGGCGAGGTCGACCCCCAAAAGGTCAGTGAACTTCAGAGGCAACTAAAGCAACTCCATAAAGACCTGGGTGAACTGAAAGAAAAACTGACGGGGTATCATAAAAGGGAATGGAAGTTTCAGCAGGTTAAGGAGAAATCTGAACAGTTGGAGGCAGCAAAAATGGCCCTTGAGCAACTGAAAGAACAGGAACCGGAATGGAATCAGCTGGAGAAAGACCTTTTTCAGTACGAAAAATGTGTTACACAATTTAAGAGCCTCGTGGAATCGTTTGATTTGAGCAGCCAGAGACTGGCCAGGAAGAATGAACAAATCAGGGAAGATAGCCGGAAACTGGCAGTGCAGGAGGAGCAAATTAAATCAAAAGAGCTGCTTCTAAAGGAGGTTAAGCCTGCCTATGAAAGCCGTGAAATGCTTAACCAGCGGGCAGAAGAGCTGGAAAAACTGCTTCAGGTTAAAAAGTTAGCCGAAAAAATCCATAAAAACAGCATCAGGTTTAGTCGTGGGGAAAAAGTTTTGCAGGAAACAGGAAAATTGGTGAACGACCTGAAAGCCGAAAAGGAAGAGCTTGCCAAAATCCTGAAAGCGGAAAAGTCCCAATTGCCCGATTTGAATCAGTTGTCCAAAGCAAAATCGTGGTACAGCGAAATGAAGGTCATGCAAAAGCATAATGCGGAAATCCAGGAGGAGATCAACCAATTAAAAAAAGAGGAAGAAAAGCTTTCGCGAGCTGTTCAAAAGCTGTTAAATGAACCCGTTTTTCAGGATTCCCCGGTAGAAAAGGGTATTCCGGAATCGATAGATTTTCTGCAAATGAAGAAGCAGGAAATAAAGGAAGCCCTCCGGTTGCTTGACCAGAAAGAACATCATTTTCATTTGAAAGCCCGGCTTGAAGAGATGGCCCAAAATCTGAAAGAAGGCGCTCTATGCCCGTTGTGTGGTTCAACTCACCATCCGGAGGTGTTCACTGCCAAAGGGATCCGTGAAATGCAAGAAGAAATCGCACAGGAGAAAGCGAAACTTCAGCACGAATTGGAACAGATTGATGAAAGGATATCCCAATTAAGGGATATGGGAAAGCAGTGGAAAATGATTGCCAATTTCCGGGAGGAGAAGAATTCGAAACTGAAAGGGAGCGACGAACAGATGAAAATGCACCGGAGTCATAATGAATGGCCACATTATTCCGGTCTGGAGGAAATTGAAAAGACTTTCACAACAGCAGAAACGTTGCAGAAAGCCATTGAGGAGAAAGAAAACAGGGTGGAAACCATTTTGGTGAAGATTGAAAAAGAATCGCAGAATGAGGAACGTTATCGGAAGGAGCTGGACAAAATAAGCAGGGAAATGACGATTCAGCAAACTCAAAAGAAAACGCTGCAGTCACAGCTTAAAAAAATACAGGAACAAGATTACCGGGATAAACAGGAAGAGGACATCGAAGCGGAGCGGAAGGAATTAATGGACCGTTATTTTCAGTTGGAACGGCATTTCCGGGATTTAAGTGAAGAGGTCACGGATCTGAGAAAATCGAGGGATACGCTGGCCGGTAGTCTGAGAACCAATAAAGAGGAGAGGGAAGAGGAGCAGAAGTATTATGTCGGATTGCATCAGCAGTTGGATGAAAGGATGCTGGAGTCTGACTGGAAGGATATCGATGAAGTAAGAAAGGTTCTCTCCAGGCCGGTGGACATTGAAAATCAAAGGCGAATTCTCAAGGGGTTCAGGGAAAAGCAGGCAGCAGCGTTCCATCGTTGCGATGAGCTGAAAAAAGATATGGGAAGCAATGTTTACGATGGGGAGGCACATCAGCAGTTGCTTGAAGAAATAAAAGCAATGGGTGAGAAAATAAGCGAAAAGCACCGCGAAACCGGAAAATTATCGGAGCTGTTGAGAAAAATGCAACAAAACCTGAAAATGCAAAAGTTGCTTGAAGAGGAGCTGGAAAAAATGACCTTCAGGGAAGAGAACCTGAAAACCATGAAGTCGTTGTTTAAAGGGAGCGGATTTGTCAATTACATCTCTTCGGTTTACCTTCAGAATTTGTGTCATGCTGCCAATGACCGTTTCTTTCAGCTCACCGGGCAAAAGCTGAGTCTTGAAATCACGGAAGACAATAGTTTCCAGGTGCGTGACTATATGAATGGAGGGAAAGTGCGAAATGTGAAGACCCTTTCAGGGGGACAGACCTTCCAGGCGGCTCTGTCGCTGGCTCTGGCCCTTGCCGATAATATCCAGAAAATGAATGAATCAGATCAGAACTTCTTTTTCCTGGATGAAGGCTTTGGATCGCTCGACCCGGAGTCGCTGGCCGTGGTCTTTGATACCCTGAAGTCGCTCCGGAAAGAGAACCGGATGGTGGGAGTAATATCCCATGTGGAAGAGATGCAGCAGGAAATTGATGTGCATCTGCGTATTGAAAATGAACCCGAAAAAGGAAGCATAATTTATCAGAGCTGGAAACAGTGAGTCAAAGGGAGAGGGGTTCATTTGTTTATTTCCGTATCCTTTATGCAGTTTGGTGTACTCCAAAAGAAAGTAGTTTTGGTTAAGATTGAAATTGAACTTTTTTTCTTTTGGAGATATTTGTTTCGAATGACCCCTGGGAGAGAGAATAGGGGGTATTAGGTCAGAATTCAGCCAAACAAGATTTTTTCCATATGATTAAAGTGTTTGCTTTTAAAGGTATCATATGGAACTCGCATGTGTTTTAATCATTCCCTTGGGCGTAAAGATTTTACATGCTCGTTTCGTATTAAGTGTTGTCAATATTGGCTTTCAATGTGCGATATAAGTTTTCCGTAAACTGAATAAATTTTTGGGCTTCGGCTGCTGTGGGTTTCCCATCAGGCATTAAGCCTAGTTCAGCAGGATAGCGTGAATCAATGTATACCTCATTTATGGTTGCAAGGAAAATGATTTCCTGTTGTGAAAGTTGAATGCCAGCCATACTCTGAAGCCTTAACAAGTCGTGTGACTTTAAAGCGGGCTGGTTTTGTTCCTCCATTATTCCTTTAAAGGTTTTTTCAATACATTGTTGACAATGAAATGCAACAATGTTAGTAAGCCGTAATTCTTCAATGAGTTTTTTGGCTGAAAGAAGATCATCTTCGGCTGCTTTAAACCAACTTTTGGTTGTTTCCTTCATAAATAACTGTTCCAGATTTTAAAATCTCTTTCTTAAACCCACTGTTTAAATTCAAGAATTTTTGAAACATTGGTTTTGTATGAACAATCAAATCAATATCCGCAAATTTTCTCAAGGGGTTAAGGGCATTGGCAATCTTAAGCTTGGTTTCAATTTTTTGTGCAAAGGAATGGAATACAAAATCATCGTTGGTCACTACTAACAAATCGATATCACTGTCTTTTGCCTGATTATCTTTTGCCCAGGAACCAAACAGAATGACTTTATTTATGTTCAAATTTTTCAGCGAAGAATTTACGTGATGTATGATCTCGTTTTTTGTCATAGTACAAATATACAAAAAAGTCAATGAGCTTTTTTGGCATTGGTTTTCTGTTTCACAAATTATTTTTCTAAGTTTATTTTGCTGCCGAACTTATTATTCTTGGTTGTTTCCTTCATAAATAACTGTTCCAGATTTTAAAATCTCTTTCTTAAAC
>CAYTDH010000195.1:3764-8225 GCA_964436325.1 uncultured Tangfeifania sp. | reverse complement strand
TTCGACGACGCAGGAGGAGAAATCTCTTGAATCAACAGATTTCTCCTTCCGCCTTTCGGCGGATCGAAATGACATCCGAGTGCGAATTTATAAACCGCTTATAATGAGTGAAGTAATGGAATCGGATTTTGGTCTCATTTACTCACTGCGCTCACGATAATTGAACGTTCGCGCGGGAAAATCCCTTAGGGTGCGGAGCTCCCTAAGGGTTTGTTCAGATTTATTCTTTTTAATCCAATCGGGCCTCGCCCTCCCAGGGTAAACCTTCGGAGGGCAAAGCCGCGGGTTAAAGACCTTCCTAATACCCTATTTTTCATTAACTCTACCCTTTGTGCAACCTTTGTGAATCCTTCGGTCACTTTGTGGTTAAAATATAGGGATTCAGCATGTGGCTAAAGCCACGGTGTAAAAAAAACTTAACTCCATTGGCACAGTTCATGACTGATCACTATGGTGATATGCCCTATTCCAATGCCGGAGAAATGGAATTTGATTTGGACTATGACACACAGAAAGATATTTATTACTCCTTCTTTGATGAATTAACCGAAGCATCCAATAAACTTTCGGAAAGTTCCGAACAATACTCCTTTGGTTCTGCTGATTTACTTTATGATGGCGATCCGATGCAGTGGAAAAAATTTGCCAATTCACTGCGTCTGCGGTATGCTATCCGGATTGCAAATGTCGATCCTGCCAAAGCGAAGGCAGAAGCTGAGGCCGCTCTGGCTGACGGCGTTTTTGAATCGAACGGGGACAATGCAGCTTTGTTTTGCGATCTTCAGCGCGGTCACCAGATGCGAAATATTGCCAACTGGAATGAGTTCAGGATGAGCAAGACTTTTTATAATCTTTTCCACAATCTGAGTGAAATTGTTGATCCAAGGATGTATGCCTACTGGATTCCTGCCCGGGGAACCGGTGAATATTCAGGTATTGAAAACGGGGTTTCCACCGGGGAACTGGGAAATGCCAATGAAATTCATTCGAATGTAGGACCGTTTATTTCAAAAGATCGCGAATACATGATCATGAGTTATGCCGAGGTTTGTTTCCTTAAGGCTGAGGCTGCCCTCCGCGGATGGAGCGGATTTGGTTCAGCCAAAGAAAATTACGACGAAGGGATTAAAGCTTCCTTTGCCTACATTTATGACCAACTGGCCAACCATACCTCGGATGAGAGTCTCACACGCGGTGTTCTTGCGGCTGAACTTCCCCTTATCCATGATGCTTATGATAAATTGATGCAGGAAGGGCTGTTAACCGATCCGGATTCTTACATCTCAGGAGATGTTGTTTTTAATGAAAACGGAACCAAAGAAGAACAACTTCGTCAGATTATTACCCAGAAATGGATTGCCAATTTCCCCGATGGGGGAGAAGCCTGGAGTGAATTCCGTCGAACAGGCTATCCCTCTGAAATCATGGCTCCGGTTGACCCCGCCCCGGGAACCTTGCCTGAAGGAGAATACATTAAAAAACTTCCCTATGTGCAGCAGGAGTATGATTTGAATGGTCCCAACGCCTCCGATGGCCAAAACAATCAGGGGCAAGGCGATGGACTTGACGTAAAAATGTGGTGGGATACAGGTAGTAATAACTTTTAATTCCCTCTGATAAATATAAAAAGGCCCTTTTGTTTTCAGGCAAAAGGGCTTTTTTTACCCTTTATTTTTCAGGCATTAACAGGAAAAAGCCCCATGAGCGATTCTACTTTCGTTTCCTTTTCGGTAAAACCTATTGAATGATAAGAATTCCTGAGTGACTCGAGTAATCGGAGAATAAAAAACAGGTCCGATTTGGGTTCGGCAAAAAAGTCGGTGGGGCGGTAATTGTTTTTCTTCAAATGGTAATCAATCTCTTTCCTGCTGGTGATGGAACCTTTATTGGAGGGGTTAATGTAAAAAAGAACATTGGTGCGGCTGTTTTTTCCGTGAACTTTTTGAGCGATCTCTCTGTCCACAATGGCGATAAGCGGATTTTTGGGAAAATCGGCAAACTGCGCTGGTAAGCCTAAATTCCGGGCGATGATGGTATAAAGGATGCCCAAAGAGACGGAATTTCCTTTTTTGGTATCGAGAAGCTGATTTAAAAAGCAATTTTGGGTGGAGGAAAGGTTCTTGTGGTTGATGGAAAAACCGTTGATATTGAAGATGAAATGGTTCAGTATGGTGGTTTTTTCAAGCAAAGTCAGCGACTGTTTCAATTCAAGCCATACCGATTTTTCAATTTTTTTTATTTTCTGGTGAACGCCCAAAATATTCACATCCGGGTACTGAAACCGGTCCACGGTCAGAAAACCTTCCAGTAAATCCTTTTTTTCGGAATCAATCCATTCCTGCATTTGTTCCCGGCTTCTTTTATACTCCAAAAGCTGAATAAGATTTTCTATCCGTTCCTGACATATTTCATCAAAACTGCATTCCCATTTTTCCTCCAAAAAAGGGATAATATCGTGGCTTTCTTTCAGCAACTCTTTCTCAACCGTTTCGAAAATCAATTGGTCAGGGTCGTCGAGCAATTCGACCAATGCATTCAGCTTCTTCTTTTTCATTTTGGATTGCTTGTTAAATGGTCCAACACTTTTTCGATTAAATTTTGCATTGCGGAATGATATTCCTCATTAGCTTGCCGGGTAACCCGGTTTGCAATGATTAGGCATATGGTGAGGGCATGGTGTCCCAGCATTTTTGAAAGACCGTAAATGGCAGAGCTTTCCATTTCGAAATTGGTGATTTTTTTGTTTTCAAAACGGAACTGTTCAATCAGCTTGTTCAATTCCGGCATGGCTAACCCCAGCCGCAGAACGCGCCCCTGGGGGCCGTAAAAACCCGGCGCGGAGATGGTCGTTCCCCGGACAAAATTATTGCTGCTAAATTTTTTCAAAAGGCGCCGGGAAGCATCGATTACGTAAGGTGTAGGAAGCGATGGTTTCCATCCGGTAAATTTTTTAAATGCCTGTTCGTAGGCCATATCGCAATAGGCTTCGCGATTGGCATAAAAAGGAAGCATGCCGTCAAATCCCATGGATTTTTCAGAAACAACAAACGAATTCACCATCAAATTGGGTTGAAGGCCTCCCGATGTTCCTATCCGAATGATTTCCAGAGATTTCTTGGTTTCTTTTATCGACCGTGTTTTAAAATCGATGTTGACCAGGGCATCCAGCTCATTAACAACAATGTCAATATTATCGGTGCCAATTCCGGTAGAAAGGACCGTGATCCTTTCTTTTTTATACCAACCTGTAACGGTTCTGAACTCCCTGTTTTGAACTGAAAAGTCGATTTTGTCAAAGAAATGGGATATGGTATCTACCCTGGCCTGATCACCTACCAGGATAATTTTTCCGGCTATATTTTCAGGTAGTAGGTGGAGATGGAAAACAGAACCATCTTTATTCAATATTAATTCAGATTCTTCGATCATGCAACTTGTTTTAATTGGCTAAAACTATTCAAAATAAGGGATTCCGGCAATCTTTGAAAACAAAATATATAAACATGTCTATCCGGAATCCGGTGCTTTAGTGTTAAAAACTTTTGGGAACCCGCCCAAAGAAGTGAAAAATCAGGATGAAAAAAAAGGCTGCCCTTTGGACAGCCCTTTGTAAGGTAAGAGGTAATTTTTTAATGTTATTCCAACAAATAAAGGATTTTTTTTCTAAAATTCCAATTGTGGATGCTTAATATTCTTCGTAAGGTGCAATAATTTTCTTGTTCCTCAGGATATTAACAATGGCATCAATTATTTCATCATCCTGCATTGAGGCATAATTAAAGATGACATCAAAATCATCGTTATTGGGTTTTCGTCCGATAACTTTCTCGATGAATGAATCCCTTTTTTGGTCCATCTCTTTTACATAGTCCACTGCCTCGGCCTGAGACAGTTCTTTCAGTTGCATTAACCGGTTAATCCTCCACTCCATGGGGGCCTCAAGTCTTACGTTTAGGCGGTTAGGGACGTTTTTCAGAATAACTCCGGCTGAACGCCCAACGATGATGGTGCGGCCTTTGCAGGCCAACCGGCAGATTATTCCCCGGAAAGTTTCTATCATTTTTTCATCGGCAATATCATAAATGGTTTCGTTAGAAAAGGCATGAGCAACCTCCTCTAAAATCTCAACAGCCTCTTCACTATCGTCATAATCCCCTGCTTTGACCTCATCTGTAATTTCTTTGGCGATATTTTCAAAAATATTTTTGTCAACCCATCTCCATTCAGCATCGGTTTTGGTGTCTGACATGTAGCTGTAACCGGTGAGGATTTTGCTGAGTTTAATGGCTATCCGCTGGGCCGAACAGCCTGCCTGGCGCGAAATGGTGACCACCGGCCCGGGGAAATCCCCTGTTTCAAGATCACAACCTGCAATGTTTTTGATGAAACTTTTGATAAATTTTTCCATATTTGAATCCAAAATTTTGTTTCGTTTTATTTTTCTGATAAAATTTTACTTTA
>CAYTDH010000195.1:0-3754 GCA_964436325.1 uncultured Tangfeifania sp. | reverse complement strand
TTCCATTTTATTCATTCTTCAAATTTCTAATCCCGAAGTTACAATCAAATCTTTGTTAATCGACCTACATGTGTTATAAAATAGGTGATTTTACAGATGTTTTTAAACAAGTTTTAATATTCAAGGGAAAAAATAAGTGAACAGGAATCTTCCGGTCTTTTTCGTGAAGTTTAATTTTCTAATCCCTAATCCAATGCAGGGACTAAATCGTGCATTTTAACTACGAAAATCACTGAGGTGAAAGGGGGGACATCGTTTGTTCCTTGCGCTCCGTAGGCTAAAGGCGAAGGAATGATCATGTCTGCTTCGGCTCCTTTGTTTAAATGGCCAATCCCGTCTTCTAGCCCTGCAATCATATCTTGTGGGTTTTTATAGGGAAATACCCGAATTCCCTGGTTGTAATAGTCTTCGGTGGTGTAAAAACGCGACCCCGTTGGCAAATAGGCCGAGTATTCTACATGACAGGTATCTCCTTCCTGTGGAAATTCGCCTTCGCCGGGTTCCTGAACAATATAAAATACCCCCATATCTGTTGTGTCAACATCTATGTCCTGGGTGATCAGGTTTTGAATCATGGCATTCAGTTCGACCATTTCCTGCTCAAGTGTGCGGGGCTCTTTCTCCTGCTCTTCCTTTTGACAAGAGGTGAAAAATAAAAAAACCAGAATTAATAGGACGATACTTCTTTTCAAAATGGCACGTTGCATGGTTATTATTTTTTGGTCGGAAAGGTACAATTTTCCATGGAGAAGTCCCTTTATTTCGTTGTCATTTCGAGTTCCTACCCAAGATCTTTTTTGGGTATAATGAGAGAATGACAGACGAAATTTCGTGTCATTTCGACGAGCTTGCGAGGAGAAATCTCTCCATATTTCAACAGATTTCTCCTCCTTCGTCGTCGAAATGACACCAGAGTGCAATTTTCTAAATTGATTCATTATGAGCGATTTACAAAAATATGTCATTGGCAGTCCCTGCCCTTTTTTTTTATTGGGCATAATGAGAAAATGACAGATGAAATTTATCTGTCATTGTCCAAAGGACACTTATACCGAGAGAACTTTATGCCTCACTCTGTTGTTCCCCTTAAAAGATTAAAATGGAACATCAATACACAAATTCCCTCATTAACAGTACATCTCCTTATTTGCTTCAACATGCCCACAACCCCGTAGACTGGCATCCCTGGGATGAAGAACGGATTAAAGAAGCACGGAAAAAAGATAAACTTCTTATTGTCAGTATTGGTTACGCTGCCTGCCATTGGTGCCATGTAATGGAGCACGAGAGTTTTGAAAGCCCTGAAGTAGCTGAGGTAATGAATAACGATTTTATTTGTATAAAGGTAGACCGGGAAGAACGCCCGGATGTAGACCATTACTATATGACAGCCATTCATTTGATGGGACAGCAAGGAGGGTGGCCCCTTAATGTGATTGCGTTGCCCGATGGCAGACCCATTTGGGGGGGCACTTATTTTCCCCGTGAAACCTGGATCAATAATATTCGTGCTGTCGCTGCTTTTTACCGGCAAAATCGCGAAAAAGCGGTGGAATATGCTCAAAATGTCCAAAAGGGAATTCAACAGGTGTCGATCACCCCGCCTCCCGAAGATATTATTCCTGCAAACAGCGCCCTCCTTGACAGGGCTGTTTCGGAGTGGAGACAAAAACTGGATTATGAAAACGGGGGAAGTTTGGGAGTTCCAAAATTCCCCATGCCGGTAAATCTTGATTTTTTGCTTCATTATGGTGCAGTAAAAAGGGATGAGAAAATTTCCGGTTTTGTAAAAAATACCCTTCAAAAAATGGCAAGAGGTGGAATTTATGACCAGGCCGGAGGGGGATTTGCACGCTATTCGGTGGATGAGAAGTGGAAAGTTCCCCATTTTGAAAAGATGCTCTACGACAACGGGCAGCTTTTGAGTATTTATTCCAAAGCTTATCAGGTTTTTAAAGAAGAGGAGTTTAAAACAGTAGTGGCTGAAACAGCCGGCTTTTTGGAAAGGGAACTGATGGATCCTTCAGGGGCTTTTTATTCTTCCCTTGATGCCGATAGCGAAGGCGAGGAAGGGAAATATTACGTTTGGAAAAGCCCTGAGCTTCAAGCGATACTGGGATCAGAATACCCCCTTTTTATCGCTTATTATCAGGTGAATTCGAAAGCTTTTTGGGAAGAAGGAAAAAATATTTTGCTGCGTGATACTTCGGATGAAGATTTTGCCCTAAAGCATGGGCTTACGGTAGAAAAATTGATGCAAAAAGTAAAAAGCTGGAAAGCAGATATCCTGAAGGAACGCTCCCGTCGCGTCAGGCCGGGATTGGATGATAAAGTACTGACTTCCTGGAATGCCCTGGTTATTCAGGGACTCGCAGATGCCTATAAGTCTTTCGGAACAGAAGCCTTCAGGAAACTGGCTAAACGGAATGCCTTATTCCTAAAGGATAATGTAATGTTGCCCGAAGGCAGGCTTTTTCATTCCTGGAAATACGGCACCGCTTCTGTTGATGGTTTTTTGGAAGATTATGCCCTCATCATTCAGGCTTTCATTGCATTGTTTGAGATTACGGGAGAAGAAAGCTGGCTTTATGATGCAGAAAAGCTGACAGATTATGCATTCAGGCACTTTTTTGAGGAAGAGGCGGGGCTTTTTTATTTTTCAAAAAAGCGAAGTAAAAACCAAACCCCCGTTAACCATTTTCAAAAGGAGGATAATGTCATTCCATCCGCCAATTCCGTAATGGCCATGAACCTTTTTCATCTTGGGCATTTATTGGGGAAAACCGGTTATCTGGATATTTCCGGGAAAATGGTTCATCATATCACTCCGCTATTTGTGAAATATCCAATGGCTTTTGGCCGGTGGGGGGTACTTATGCTCAAAATGACCGGGGCAGCATACGAGGTTGCCATTTGCGGAAAAGAGGCCGAAAAGAACTTCAAAGCCATGCAGCAAGAATTCCTTCCCCAGGTTACCTGGGCATTTTCGGAAAAAGCGAGTAAAGTGCCGGTTCTCAAAAACCGGTTTGTTCGCGGGAAAACCCTGATTTATGTTTGTCAGGGGGGCAGTTGCAAGCTACCGGTTGAAAATGTGGATGAAGCCTTGAACATGTTGAAGGAATAAACTCAATACAAAGACTAAAAAAAACCCGGCGCGTTAAACCGGGTTTCTCAATAACTTTCAAAAGCGTCCTTCTGGTTTTATACACAAGGGTCAAGTACAAACTTAGAAACATTTAAAAAAACAGATATGCTATTTTTGCTGATTCCCAGGGTTATAAATGCTGATTTTATCTTCAGGGTTTCTGATAAACTGTTTTATTCCATTAATTTCATTTGGAGGTAGGAATAAATCAGGGCATACATCCTGGCCCGCTGCTCGTTGGTAGAAGCTCCGGCATGGCCTCCTTCGGTGTTTTCGAAATAATAAACAGGATACCCCATGTCGTTCATTTTTGCCACCATTTTACGGGCATGTCCGGGATGAACGCGGTCATCCCGGGTGGAAGTTGTAAAAAATACTTCGGGGTAATCCATCCCTTTCTTTACATTATGGTAGGGAGAATAGGCTTTAATGTATTCCCATTCTTCAGGAATATCGGGATTGCCATATTCGGCCATCCAGCTAGCGCCTGCCAAGAGCTTGTTGTAACGTTTCATGTCAAGAAGGGGAACAGCGCATACCACTGCATTGTATAGGTCGGGACGCTGGGTAAATGCAACTCCCACCAGCAAACCACCGTTACTTCCGCCA
>CAYTDH010000194.1:0-8228 GCA_964436325.1 uncultured Tangfeifania sp. | reverse complement strand
CAACCGAATTCCAAAGCCTCCTTTCAAACAACTGATTGTTTGGTTGTTATTATTCAACCGCTATTTTGGTATCAGCAAATCCTTTTGTTCTCCCTTCGCGTATGAGAAAATTTAATTTACAGTCAAATATTTGTTAATCATTTAAAAATAACTACTTTTGCAGTCCGAATTTTGAATCGTGCAGGCCAAAAAAGTGGAAACTCAGATGATTTCCCGCCTGGCGGTGTAAACTTAAAAACAAAGAAAATGTACGCGATTGTAGAGATTGCAGGGCATCAGTTTAAAGTGGAAAAAGACAAAAAATTGTATGTCCACCAGTTGGATGCCAGTGAAGGCGACTCGGTTGAATTTGACAACGTGTTGCTGGTTGAAAATGAGGGCAACGTTGCCGTAGGGACTCCCACCGTTAAAGATGCCAAAGTGGTGGTTAAAGTTCTTGAGCATGTTAAGGGTGATAAAGTTCTTGTTTTCAAAAAGAAAAGAAGAAAAGGGTATAAAAAACTGAACGGTCACCGTCAGCAGTTTACCCAGGTTCAGGTTGAAAGCATTGTTGGATAACTAAAAAAAATTTACCATGGCTCATAAGAAAGGTGTAGGTAGTTCAAAGAACGGACGCGAATCGGAAAGTAAACGACTCGGCGTAAAAATATACGGAGGTCAAATTGCAAAAGCTGGTAATATTTTAGTTCGCCAGCGCGGAACACAACATTATCCGGGAGATAACGTCGGCATGGGTAAAGACCATACGCTGTTTGCCCTTGTTGATGGTACCGTTGTTTTCAAAAGAAAGCGGAAAGACCGCTCCTTTGTTTCGGTTGAACCGGCACAGGAAGTGGAAACTGCAGTTGCTGAAGCTCCTGTTCAGGAAGCCCCGAAAGCTGAAAAATCAAAGGGTGAAACAAAATCAGCCCCGGAAGTGAAAGAAGAAGCTTCAAAAGAGGATGCCCAAAAAGAGGTGGAAGCAGCAGCGAAAGAAGCCAAGCCCAAAGCAGACTCTGAAGAAGAGGCAAAGAAAGAAGAATCCAAAGCCGACGACCTGAAAAAACTCGATGGTGTTGGTCCGAAACTGGCCGAAATTTTCCAGGGTTCCGGTATAACCACATTCGAAGAATTTGCATCAACACCCGTTGAAAAGCTGAATAAAATTCTCGAAGAAGCCGGAAGCCGCTATGCCTCCAAAGATCCGGCTCCATGGATTGAACAAGCCAAAGAACTGGCAAAAGGCAAATAAGCACAGTACGGGATTTACTTCCCGGTAAAGAGATATAAAAAATCTCCTGCTTAATAACGGCAGGAGATTTTTTTTGCTTGACAAATACCTAAGTTCTAACGAAATTTACCAACTAAACCATCTGGATAACCTGCAGAAGAAATTGGAAAAGTTTCATCCGTTGAATAACATTTAAAGAAATGTTGTTTTTGCAACTAAATATAGTTACTTTTGCATCATGACAAAGAAGGAAAAATTGATAGCCCGTTTTTTGTCCATGCCATCTGATTTTCATTATGACGAGATGGTGAAACTTGTTGGGTACTTTGGTTTTAAAGAAGTGAGAAAGGGAAGGACATCAGGTTCGAGGGTAAAGTTCATGAACGGTGAAGGCGTGCCATTGATGATGCACAAACCGCACCCTACAGGGATAATGAAACGCTATCAGTTAAAACAGGTAAAGGAGGTATTGGAGCTATGAAACATTTAAATTACAAAGGTTACACAGGAAGCATAGAATACAGCAAAGAAGATAATTTGTTGTATGGAAAAGTTTTAGGCATAAAAGGGTTAATCTCTTATGAAGGGAAAACCGGGAATGATTTGGAGAATGATTTTATAGAAGCAATCGAAGATTATATATCAACATGTAAAAAAGTTAGTACTACCCCGGAAAAACCGTTTAAGGGTAGTTTTAATGTGCGGATACCGACAACGCTTCACCAGAAAGCAGCGTTGCTGGCCATGGAAGAAAAAATGTCATTGAATAATTTTGTTGCAGAATCAATCCGGGAAAAAGTGTCCAGGGAATCAGCTGCAAGTCATTAATCCCCTTGCCAACGATTCTAACCCCATCTGCACAAATTTTTCGTCATGCTTTTTGAAGTTTTCAATTGTACCGCGTGAAAAATAAAGATCATAATGACGATGTATTCTCATAGGATGCCTCTGGTACAAATAAGCACCCCAATTGTATCGTCTGTTCGAAGCATTTATTAATTTTGCCATCTGTTAAAACGAATGCCATGCTCAATTTAAAATTTATTCAGGATAATCCGGAATGGGTGATTGAAAAGTTAAAAATCAAACACTTTGATGCCACCGGAATTGTCAACAAAATCACCGATCTGTATAAGCAGAAGAACAAACTGCAAAACCAGGCTGACGAGGCAAAAGCAGAGATGAATAAAATCTCTAAGCAAATTGGTTTGTTTTTCCGGGAAGGGAAAATAGACGAAGCAAATGCAGCCAAAGAGCGGACATCTGAGTTGAAAGAGAGCATAAAGAAATTTGATGAACAGTTCAGGCAAATTGAAAGCGAGGTCGCCCGATTGCAGGTGGAGTTGCCCAACCTTCCTCACGATTTGGTTCCTCCGGGGAAAAATGAAAAGGACAATGAACTGGTGCGTTCCAAAGGAGAAATTCCCGAATTGGGGAAAAGTGTATTGCCTCACTGGGAGCTGGCCCAAAAATACAATCTGATAGATTTTGAACTGGGTGTAAAAATAACAGGGGCCGGGTTTCCGGTTTACCGGGGAAAAGGGGCTCAGTTGCAGCGGGCACTCATCAACTTTTTTCTGGATGAAGCAAGAAAGGCGGGTTATGAGGAAGTTCAGCCGCCGCTGGTGGTGAATGAAGCATCCGGTTTTGGTACAGGTCAGTTGCCCGATAAAGAGGGGCAGATGTACCATGTGACCGGGGATAATTTATACCTGATACCCACAGCCGAAGTGCCGGTTACCAATATATACCGCGATGTTATTCTTGATGCCAAAAACCTGCCCCTGAAAAATACGGCTTACAGTGCCTGCTTCCGGCGGGAAGCCGGATCCTACGGGAAAGATGTGCGCGGGCTTAACCGCTTGCATCAGTTCGACAAAGTGGAAATTGTTCAGATCGCGCATCCCCAAAAATCCTATGAGGTACTCGATGAAATGGTGGACCATGTTGCCGGTCTGGTGGAGAAACTCGAACTGCCCTACCGTATCCTGCGCCTTTGCGGCGGCGATATCAGCTTTACCGCAGCAATGACTTATGATTTTGAAGTTTGGTCGGCAGCCCAGCAACAGTGGCTTGAGGTGAGTTCGGTGTCCAATTTCGAAGCCTTTCAGGCCAACCGGTTAAAACTGAGGTTCCGCGGAGAAGGACAGAAGAAACCGCAACCGGCTCATACCCTGAATGGCAGTGCCCTGGCTTTGCCAAGGATAATGGCTGCTTTACTGGAAAACAACCAAACGCCGGAAGGCATTAAAATACCCCAAGCCCTGATTCCCTATACGGGCTTTGATGTCATTGGCTGAAAAAGCCGCACCTTGGGTTTTTCTTCCGGGGGAACGCTTTCTTTATTTTCGGTGGTGTTAAAATTAATGTTAATTTTACCTTCCGGAAAAACAGATATGGTTCAAAACCCAGGAAATAAATTGGCACAATCCATTCTCCGGCATGCCGGGAAAGTGGAGTATTTTTGCACTGCCGAAAACATTTCTCCCAATCAGGCTGTTCATGAGCTCCGTAAATTGTTCAAGCGATTGCGGTCGCTGTTCCGGTTTTATGTTCATATTCCGGAAAGCAATGCTGAAACCCTGCGCGAACAGATGAAGCAATTCGGCCGTCAATTGGCTCCTTTACGGGAATCTTTTGTGAATGCCCGCCTTTTTGAAGAGCAGATGCGGGGAGAAAACCTGATTCCCGACCGCAAAATGAAAACCGCCGCTGATGCTTTTCTCCTGCAAAACCGGACATTGGTTGGGCAAAATTTAAGGGAGAGTTCCATCTGTAAGGAGATAAGTCATTTCCTGACAAATTTTGACACCCATTTGAAAGAGGCGGGAAGCCAAGAGGTCTCCGCAATAAATATCGTTTGCGAGTTGAGCCGGTCCTATCAAAAGTGCTATGGTATTTATCATGCGTTGCCGGCTGAACCCTCGGCCATTGAATTGCATTCATTGCGGAAAAAGTTGAAAAGGCTTTATTTTCAGCTTGATTTTTTCCGGATGTTACTCCCCAAATTTTTTAAGGCGAAGTACGAACAGCTTAATATGCTCAATGATCTTCTGGGAGATGATCATGATTTTCAGGTTTTGACCGAAGCCTTGCAGACCGGGGATTATGGATTCAATGCGGAAGAGTTGCAGATTCTGGAGAATCAGGCACAGCATCAGCGTGAACTCCTTCACGCAAAGTTATTCCCCCGGCTGAAAAAGTTTTTCACTGATCCGCCAGGGGAATTTGACCGTAAACTGGAAGTCTTTTTTGAAAAGTGAGATTGCTCCTTCCGCCCCCTGGCGGATGCCAATGGCAGATTTTTTCAAGTGTCTCATAATTAATACAATAGTGAATTCGCATTCTGGTGTCATTTCGATCCGGCTGGTTAGCCTGCCTGTCCCGGTAGGCAGGCGGACAGGCTCCAGCTGAAGGAGGAGAAATCTCTTGAAATATGGAGAGATTCCTCGTCGCTGCGCTTCCCTACCAATGACAGATTTTCACAAACAACTCATAATGAAATAGTTCAAAAATTCGCACTCGGGTGTCATTTCGACGACGAAGGAGGAGAAATCTCTTGAATCAACAGATTTCTCCTTCCGCCAATCGGCGGATCGAAATGACAGGTAAATTTCATCTGTCATTATTCTCATTATGCCCAAAAACTTTGAGTAGGAACTCGAAATGACAGTCCTTTTGACGATGACAGGAAAAATTCATAAACCGAACTTCGACCAAGTCAATTATTTGGGTTAGAATCCTCCTGCTGTCAGGTGGAGTCCCAGGGTGCCCGATGATTTGGTTGCCTGACGCTGGAAGGGGAAAGCATAATAAGGTTCCAGAATGATGGCTCCAAAAAGGTTTAAGCGCACAGCCACGCCGGTACTGAAAATGGGAATGTGTTCATCTTCCTGGGTGGGTTTCCAGTTGAATGCAATGTCGTCGAAGTCAGACCAAACAAGGCCTCCGTCTGCGAACAGCACCAGGTCACTGAAGAATGTTCTGGACTTCACCAATGCCAGTCGTTTTGGCCCGGTTAACGGGTAGCGGAATTCGGCATTGGCGACAACCATTTTGCTTCCAACCAGGTTGTTAACGCTTAAGCAATTGTCTGAAGCGCACTGCGTCTGGCTAATGGACCTGAAGTTGTAGCCACGCACGTAATACTCCTGCCCCAGGAACATGGGATACAGTTTATCGGCACTTCTGCCATATCTTCCGTAGTGCATAATCCGGAAACCAACGCTGGTCGGGGGAAACATAAAGTATTTCCGGTAATCAGCCAGAACCCCCCAATAACCGACCTCACCAAATGTTTTGTCGATCTGGAAACGGTAGCGGTGGCCGCGCATGGGAGAGGTTAATCCAAATCTTGAATTGTCGCCAACATAAGCGAGATACGAACGGTAGACAAAGAACGACTCGGGCGCGTCTATCTGGTGTTTATCCCTTCCCAGGCGCATTCTCCCGTAATAATAATTGTTGATGCTGTCAATCCGGAAACTGTACATGCTTGCGGTGAGTCCCCCCTCAAACCGCAGTTTCTTGGACAGGGGATATTGTCCCATCAGTCCCAGCTCATCCTCAAAAGTCCGTTGTTCAATCAGGACGAGGTTTCTGACGGGGATCTCTTCGTCGCTGTCTTCTGCCTGCAATGTATCACGCTTCATGAAAGCCCCCGAAGAACGGTAGGGGGAATGGCTGAATGACACACCCCAGTTAAAGCGACTACGCTGGTTCATATAATAAACCTGGCCTGCAATATCATAAATCCTTCCCTGGACCTGCAGGGCGGTCATCAAAACATTTCGTTTAAGGATGTCGCTGAAAAGCAGACTGACGCCACCAGCCATCCCGGTGCCGAAGCGGCTGGCCCCCACACCGATTCCCGGACTTCCAATGGTTTCCAGTCCGAATTTTGGGTCATAGGGGCGGAATGTAAATCGCGTACTGTCTACCGTAGGATACCTCTGTAATGTTTCATCTACAATAATGGGCGTCTCTTTTTCCTCCAAAGAGACGATTTGGGCTGCATCCAGATTTACATCATCCGTAGTGACGGCCGGTCCGTCCAGTTCAGAAATGCTTTGTTTGTATATTTTGTATCCGTCATCGGCATAAAGCACATATACCAGCTCTTCGCTTCCGCTGGAAATGTCAAAACAGGGAGATAATTTGGAAATACCGCTTACCCCTGTTTTAAGATTGGTAACCCTGCGGGTTTGACGGGTCTCCCTGTTATAGCGGTAGATATTTCTGAACCCGTCGGCATTTGAGATAAAGAATATTTCTTCCCCGTCGGGGGAGTACCGCGGGTTAATGATATCGGCTCCATGAAGGATGTCTACGATTTCAATGTCGCCTGTATTTAAATCATATTCAGCCATCCGGTAGTTTCCGTATTTAATCTGTTCAAAGTCGGTTTTACTGTCGCGGTCGGTAATAAATACAATCTTTGAACCATCGGGTGACCAATGGGGCTGCAGATCGGAATAGGCATCTTGCGTTAGTTGTTCCAGTTTTTGTGTGTTCAAATGGTAGATATAGAGGTCGCTGTGCCCCTTCTTGAGACCCGACATCAAAATTTTACCGCCACCGGGAGACCATTCAGGATTGTTAAACGCTTCCAGATCGCCCGGAGCGATTGTTTTGACGATACGTTCTTTTTTTAAATCAGCAATTTCCAATTTGTTTTGTCCGCCGCTAAAACTGGTGAGTGCGATTTGTTTCCCGTCGGGACTCCATGTTCCCGCCGATTCAAGGAAACTGTAGGCATCTACATGCGAGCCTCTGATAACGTTGGAGAGGCGTTTCTTTATCTTCTTGTCATCCACATCGGCAAGGAAGTAGTCAATGGATATAACATTTTTGTCTGAAATGAAAATAAGGTTTTCCCCGTCCGGACTTAAAGAGGGTGCAATATTTAATTTTCCGGCATTGGAGACATCGAAAAGTTTCTCCCCTTCCGAATCCTTTCTGTTTTCCAGGTACGGAGCATGGGTATTGCTAACAGCCTGGGTCCATAGCGTAGAGAGCGAGTCGGCAGAGACGCCGGTAAAATGCTTGATGGCTTTTTTATAACCCCTTTTAGCAGAGGTAATAACCAGCGGCCTGATGATTCCGTCGCCGTATAATCCTGTCATGTAACTCCAGAAAACATGACCGTAGCGATAAGGAAAATACTGCTGAGGATTGCGGGACATATCTTTTAGCGTGGGCAGATCGCCTTGCATCACCGCATCACGCATCCACATGGCTGTTTTTACATCCGACCGGCCAATGGACAGGTACTCCGCCAATCCTTCGATCATCCAGATCGGGACATTCCGGGTTGAGCGCAGTCCAAGACTGTCGCTCTCTTTGAACATGTTGTACTGATAAACGTGGACCAGTTCGTGCCCCAGCACATGATTGGTTTCCCTGTTGGATGCGGAATAGGGCATGACAACCCGCTTCCGGTATCCTTCGGTGAAACCTCCCGTTCCAATGCCGATCAACCCTCCCGTTACGGTTGTCTGCTGAAAATCCGGGTGGTTATTGTACAATATGATGGGATTTTTTTTGTCCAGCGTATCAAGGAATATCTGCTGGTGACGGCGATACCACCGTTCGCATAGCTGTGCGAAGTTTTTTACTTCTTCCTCATCTTTAAGGTAGTGGTAAATCTCAAAATTGGGTGTTTCGTAAATTTTAAAGTCGAAAACCTCATAATTGACCTTGTTTTTGCCAAAATACTGAGCCTTTGTTGAGAAGCTTATTCCCAATAGCAGGGTAAAGAATAACAGAATATGAATTAAGTGTTTCATGACAAAAGATGTTTATCGTTTTTTTCATTTTGGAATATTGAAAACCATAAACATAAATTGCAAGGATTGATCTTAAATGGAATAAAGACCCAGGGAGAAATCTGTAAATCTCTGCTTATCAGTGAGTATTAAAAGTGTTTAGGTTGTTTTTCAGTGGGTTAAAAGGAGAAATTGGTGTGGAATAAATCCCCATTTGTAGAAAAAGACTACAACTTCAAAATATTCCCATC
>CAYTDH010000193.1:0-8229 GCA_964436325.1 uncultured Tangfeifania sp. | reverse complement strand
ACCCTTAGGGAGCTCCGCACCCTAAGGGATTTTCCCGCGCGAAGACCCAATCATCACGAACGCAGTGAGTAAATGAGACCAAAATCCAATTTCATTATTTCATTCATTATAAGTGTTTTGTAAAAATCTGTCATTGCAGCCAGAGAAGAAAAGAAAGTTGATTCAAGGTGATTATTGCTGTTGGATTTATCCAACGGAGTTTAATTTATCCAACGAAGCTTGATTTATACAACGGGCTAAAAGTCAGAGAGAAAGATTTTAGCCACATGCTGAATCCCTGTATTAAAACCACAAAGTGACCGAAGGATTCACAAAGGTTGCACAAAGGGGACGGAGTTAGTGAAAAAAAGATAAACCCGTCCATAAAATGTCAATTAAATCCTCTGGTAAGATTTTGAATGATGTTGTATACTTAAAGTCCCAACAAACAAAACTTTTTAAAACTTTAATACCCCAATCATGGAAAAACTATTCCCGCCGGATATCGTTAAATCAACGGCCGAAAGTCATTTTTCGAGATTCGACAATCGATCCCAGATTATCTATATTGCCCTTCTTCTTTTTCTCATGGGCGGTATTCTGATGCTTTTCGGCATAAAAACCGATATTACCGTTCAATCCAGAGGCATTATCAGATCATCCATAGAACCCGTCAGGATAGCCGCTCCTGTTGCCGCTGAAGTTTTCGGGGTTAATCTGCACGAGAATGGAACAGTGATGAAGGGAGACACCCTGATTTGGCTGAACAACGAAAAAATCCAGAAAAGACGCCGGCACCTGGAATCTCTGATTGCTGACAACCGGGCATACATTGCCGATATTCAGGCCATGAAAAATTCAACGCATCCGGAATTAAAAACCGATCTTATCCGGACAACCCATTCAAGGTTCATGCAAAAGCTTTCGGAATACGAAATCGATATTCAACTTCAAAAAAAATTGTTTAACCGTTCCCTCAGGCTTTTCCAAAAGGAAGTTATTCCACTGGCAGAAAAGGAAGAGCGTGAATTTCAATTAAAAAAGGTCCTTGACACCCGCGACTATTTTTTAAAACAAAGCCGGTATGAATGGCAACGCCGGGTGGCTCAATACCAGCTTGAGAATAAAAAGTTCCAAAACGAAATCAATGAACTTTCCAGGGAAAGCGAAAATTATATCATTCCAGCGCCGGCAACAGGCATTATCTCCAATTTTAGCGGGATAAAGCCGGGAAGTTATGTTTCCCCGGGTCAGACCATAGCCGTCATAAGCTCCGCAGACAGCATTATTGCAGAAAGCCATATCTCCCCGCAAGATGTTGGACTCCTGCAAGAAGGAATGCCGGTGACTTTTCAGATCGATGCCTACAACTACCATCAGTGGGGATTGGCTTCGGGTGAGATTACCGAAATTTCGAAAACCATTTATCTGATAAATAACGAACCTTTCTTTAGAATTCAATGCAGCATTCATGAATCTTTCCTGAAATTAAAAAATGGATACAAAGGCCGCATCAAAAAGGGGTTGACGACAACAATCCGCTATAAAATAGCAAAACGCACACTGGCACAACTTCTTTTCGATCGGGCTGACAATTGGCTTAATCCCAGACAAAATAATCTCCAAAAGAACCAACCATGAAGATAAAAATCAAACAACGTGACCTGTCAGATTGCGGTGCCGCCTGCCTGGCTTCGGTAGCGGCATACCACAAACTACAGTTACCCATTGCAAAAATCAGGCAATGGGCAGGAACAGACCGGAAAGGAACCAGTGCCTGGGGACTTATTCAGGCTGCGAAAAAAATGGGCATGTCCGCCAAAGGGGTGCAAGCCAATGCCGAAGCCATAAGGGAAATTCCTCTCCCGGCCATTGCACATGTCATCCTTAATAAAAAACTGAGCCACTATGTGGTTATCTATAAAATAACCTCTGCACATATAAAAATTATGGATCCCGGAACCGGAACCATAAAAAAACAACTCCTTGAAGATTTCCGGAAAGAATGGACCGGAGTCCTAATTCTCCTTTCACCTTCCGAAGAATTTACCGCCCGGAATGAAAAAATATCCAACCTGAAAAGGTTCCGTTTCCTGCTTTATCCCCACAGGGCTAAATTTATCCAGGCGCTCCTGGGGGCGGTAGCCTTTACCATACTGGGTTTATCAACTTCTGTTTATATTCAGAAAATAACCGACCATGTGCTGATTAATGGCAACAAGAATCTTCTGAATCTTCTCAGCATGATCATGATTGTCCTGTTACTCTTTCAGATTTTTATTGGCACCATGCAAACGATGTTCGTTTTAAAGAGTGGCCAACTCATCGATGCACGATTAATCCTGGGCTATTACAAACACCTGCTGAAACTTCCCCAACGGTTTTTCGATACGATGCGTACCGGCGAGATTATTTCGCGTATCAACGATGCCGTTAAAATAAGAACCTTCATCAACGATGCAATGATCAACCTCGTTGTCAACGGCTTTATCGTAGTCTTTGCCTTTGCCCTGATGTTTATTTATAACTGGAGGCTGGCCCTCCTCATGCTGCTAATCATTCCTCTTTATGCAGGAGTATACATGCTAACCAACCATTTCAACAAAAAAAGGGAACGGATGATTATGGAGCAGGCAGCCGAACTTGAATCGCAGCTCGTAGAATCCATTAATGCAGAAAAAACCATTAAACAACTGGGTCTGGAGCAGGAAGCCGCTTTAAAGACCGAAAGCAGATTCATCGACCTCCTGCATTCCTCGTTTAAATCAGGCTTAAATTCGGTTTTTTCCGGAAATTCCTCACTCTTTATCAGCCGGTTATTTACCATTATTCTTCTTTGGAAGGGAAGCATTCTTGTTTTAAACCAGGAAATAACCCCTGGAGAACTCATGTCATTCTATACCCTCATT
This sequence comes from uncultured Tangfeifania sp., assembly GCA_964436325.1. Taxonomy (GTDB): domain Bacteria; phylum Bacteroidota; class Bacteroidia; order Bacteroidales; family Prolixibacteraceae; genus Tangfeifania. Next base: position 5,341 of record CAYTDH010000193.1, on the reverse strand, counting down.
GGCTATTTTACCGGTCCTGTCTCCGGATTAATCGGGATGAACAAAACCTGGCAGAATGCGACCATTGCAGCAGACAGGCTTTTCGAAATCATGGACCTTGAAGAAGAAAAGGATGACCTGCTATTGGATGCCACAAAGGCACCGGAAGGAGATATTCACTTTCAAAACGTTTCTTTTTCATATGGAACCAGAGCCGATATTCTGCAGAACTTCAGTTTCACCATCAAAAAAGGAGAGATTACCGCCCTTGCCGGAGAAAGCGGATCGGGAAAAACCACCCTGGCATCCCTCATTCAAAAATTATATCCGCTTAATGAAGGTTCCATTAAAATAGGCGGAACCGATATCTCCTGGTTCAGTAAAACAAGCCTGCGAAAACGAATAGGTATAGTCCCGCAAGAGGCCAACCTGTTTACAGGAAGCGTTCTGGAAAACATTGCAGCAGGTGATCCCATGCCCGATATTTTCCGGGTACAATCTCTTTGCAAACGGCTGGGAATTGAGTCGTTCATCGAGGAAATGCCCGGAGGGTTAAATGCATTCATTGGGGAGTCCGGAACATCCCTTTCGGGAGGAGAGAAACAGCGGCTGACCATTGCACGGGCTCTTTACCGTGACCCCGAAATAATCATCATGGATGAAGCAACTTCCTCACTGGACTCCCTGGCCGAGAAATATGTACAAAAAACCATCCGGCAGGAAAAAGAAAAGGGAAAAACCATCATCATTATCGCCCATCGTATAAGTACGGTAATGCTTGCCGATACCATTGCCCTTCTTCACAAAGGGCAATTGAAAGAGCAGGGATCGCACCGGGAACTCCTCGAGCAAAAAGGAGCCTACTTCGAACTTTGGCAAAAACAGCACCTCGTTGTATAATAATCGGCGAAAAAACATCAAAACCCTATGAACAATCCCGTATAAAACCAATCATTCAAAATTCAAATTCAAATTCAAAAAAAATGAAAGCGATTGAACATCTCGAACGGCTGAAAAGACTGAATGAATTCATCAAAAGAGAACAAACCGGCACTCCCGAAGAATTTTCGAGGAAACTAAAGATAAGCCGGAGGCAACTTTATTTCGATTTGGATATGCTTAGAGATTTTGGGGTAGATACCGGATATTCCAAACAGCGGCAAACATTTTTCTTTTGTAATGGACATGAACTCAAAGTGAGCTATGTTTTAAAAGCTATTCCACGCGAAACCCAAAAAGAGATCAACGGAGGCATGATCGAAAAAAGAAACAGCGGGCCCTTTTATCCTTTCACCAGGACATTCGATAAATGGCTCCACAAGGCATTTAAAGGGTTGGACTGGGGTCAGCATATAGAAAACCGGCAGGAAAATCGCTAAAAAGCCGGACGGATTCATGAAGCCTTTGGCCCCGGGAAAATGTCAAAAAAAATTCATCTTTCGGCGGAGACAGGAGTAATTCAGGAATTATTCGGGCTAAAGACCCCTTGGTAATACTATTCTTTCGGGAACCGGTCATTGCACCTTCCTCCGGATTTATTAAAAAACAGCCAGCAGCAAATCAATATCCTTGGCCGGCAAATTAAAAAGATTGCCAACTTCAGGATTGGTGAGTATTCCATGATAAATATAAACCCCTTTACGGAAACCTTTTGAGGTTTTAATGTAGTTGTCCACTCCACCGCTATCGCCGATGGCAAGCAGGATAGGAATAAGAATATTGCTCAGGGAAATAGAGGCAGTACGTGAAACAAGTGCCGGAGAGTTTGGAACACAATAATGAACCACTCCGTGTTTCACATAAGTTGGATTGTTAAAATCGGTACACCTGGATGTTTCGAAGCAGCCCCCCTGACTGGCATTGAGATCGATAATAACCGAGCCCTCTTTCATCTGTTTAACCAGATCCTCCGAAACCTTGAACTTTGGTGTGGTATTGAACGACATGGCACCAATAACAGCATCGGCAGAAAACAGGGCTTTGCGAAGTACCTTGGGGTAAAAAACTGAGGTAAATATCCGGCGACCGAGTTTTTCCTCCAGTTTGCTCAGATCATAAACCGAAGTATCGAAAACCTTCACCAGAATACCAAGGCCGAGAGCAGCACGGGCCGCATATTCGGCAGCAGTGCTTGTCCCGATAATGACCAATTCGGCCGGGGTAACTCCGGTCACCTCTCCAAAAAGGACTCCTTTTCCGTTATGGGCATTGCTCAGGTATTCACTGGCAATGGTTATGGAAGTCGCACCGGCAATCTGGCTCATTTGATGAACGACCGGCATAAAACCCTCTTCGTTCTCGATGTTTTCAAAAGCAATGGTGGTAACCCTTTTCTTCATAAGCTTCTGAATGGATTCCTTGCAGTGGGCCTGAATCTGCATATTGGAGATGACAGCCTGGTTTCCACGTAAAAGATCGATCTCATCGCTGCTGAAAGGAGCAACCCTTAAAATGAGATCGCACTGGAAAACCTCCTCTTTCTTATCCACGATTACAGCGCCTGCCTGCCGGTAATCGTCATCGCTGTAACTGGCCTGTTTTCCTGCATCTTTCTCAACATAGATTTCATGTCCATAGGAAGTTAACAAATCCACTGCCTGTGGAGTCAGGGGTACCCGGTACTCCACTTTTGAAAAATCGCAGGGAATGCCAATTTTCATCTTTTCGCCCTTACTTTTAACCTCAAGCATTTCTTCCTGAGGCATTAACATGGTTTTGGAAACCGAAAGCCCTTCCTTTGAATTTTCCCGGCCTGTCATAGAAATTGATTTATTTGCTCCATTTGCGGCAACAAGTTACATTCAAAAGGGCAATTTTCAAAATGGAAAACCGATGATTCTGTTCTAAATCTCCATGCGTTTGGCCTCAATCATGCGGTCACCATTTTCCTGCACCTCCAATTTTACCTCAACATAATGTTCAGGCAGAAGGGGTTCGATCTTTTCAGGCCATTCAATCAAACAATATTCCCCGCTAAAAAAATAATCCTCGTATCCAAGATCAAAGGCCTCTTCCATGTCATTTATCCGGTAAAAATCAAAATGATAAATGGAATGCACTGAATCCGTTTTATATTCATTAATCAAAGCAAAGGTAGGACTGATAACATTGTCGGAGGACCCCAACTGCCGGCAAATAGCCTGAATAAATGTTGTTTTACCGGCACCCATTTTCCCGTAAAAAGCAAAAATCCGTTCTCCGGGAAACCGCTGAACCAACTCTTTTGCAGCCCCTCTGAGTTCGCTCACTCCCGATATTCTCATTGAAAACATATTGTTTTTCCGTTCAGTTCATGCGCGTTAAAATTCAATCCCAATCTCCCCAAAGAAGCAAAATAGTGTTCTCCGGAACACAATAATACAAAATGAATCCGACAATAAGATCAATAAAAATCAGAAAGCATACACAAATGTGCAAATTGAAACCGCGATGAATTATTGATTCCGGTAAAAAGTATTAATTTTGAAAAAAATTAAAAATTGGAATTATGAACATACCAGCAGATTTAAAATACACCGAAGACCATGAATGGGTTCGTGTTGAAGGAGAAACAGTTGTTGTCGGAATAACCGATTTTGCTCAGGGCGAGCTTGGCGACGTCGTATTTGTTGAGATTGAAACCGAAGGTGAAGAACTTAACAAAGGGGAAACGTTCGGAACCGTGGAAGCCGTAAAAACCGTGTCCGACCTTTTCATGCCCTTAAGTGGAGAGGTGGCCGAAGTCAATGAATCGCTCGGTGATGAGCCCGAACTGGTGAACAAAGACCCTTATGGTGAAGGGTGGATGGTCAAAATCAAACACAATGACGCATCCCAGCTAGACAACCTGCTGTCGGCTGATGACTATAAAAAAATGATTGAAGCGTAAATTCTATACTTTTCAAAACAGATTTTTCTGTAAAGGCCGAAGATGCATTATATACAGCAAAAAAACCAGAATCGACAACCGATTCTGGTTTTTTTTGGCCCTTATCTGACGAATTAATTCATGTCTGTCAATATAATCAGGAGTCTGTTTTAGAAAGGTCGCAGACAAGGCTTGCCCTGTTAAATAACCGCTTTGCAATTTAACAGGGCGAACGAAGCCCGAAAAATAGGAGTTTACTATTCGTAAATGACCATTTTGAGGGCAAGCGTAACGCAGCCAGCGGACTTAACAAACAGACTTAAATTATCCACATTTTGAAGAACCACAAGAGAGGCAGGTAAGGCATCCTTCCTGATATACCACATCATCTGAACCACACTCTTCACACTTGGCATCATCGGCCAGGGTTCCGTTGGGTATGTACTTTTTCAAGGCCCTTGCAACCCCTGCTTTCCATGAATTAATGGTTTCATTGTCAAGTTGAAGGCTGGTCACCAGCTCCACCACTTTATGTATGGGCATCCCGTGCCGGAGGGTTCCCGAGATCAGTTTGGCATAATTCCAGAAAACCGGATTGAACTTATAGGAAAGGCCCTCAATGGTGGTTTTATATCCTCTTTTATTAACATACTGAAAATCGTACCGTGAAATACCCTCGCTATCGTGGCTTTTTATGATATAACCTTTAGTTATCGAACGGGGCAGCAGTATCCCATCCTCATCATCGGAAAGACCAGTAAAAATCTCGTAAGGCTTACTGTCCATCAGCCCGATAAAAGCAATCCACTTTTCTTTATTGTTCTGGAAACGAACCACATCTGCCTCGAGTTTATCGGGCCGGTTGGTGGGGAAAAGGTCCGGTTGATTGTCCTTTTTATCATCATTTGAAATGAGCACTCCGGAACGGGAACCGTCCCGGTATACCGTTACCCCTTTACATCCGCTCTTCCACGCTTCGATATACAGGTTTCCAACCAACTCTTCGGTTACATTCGAAGGAAGATTGATGGTTACGCTGATAGAGTGATCCACCCACTTCTGGATACGCCCTTGCATCCGGACTTTCGACAGCCAGTCGACATCGTTGGATGTGGCCTTGAAGTAGGGTGATTTTTTGACCATCTCATCCAGTTCTTCCTGTGTATATTCCCGGTTAAGGTCATATCCCTTTTCTTTCATCCATATTTTAAATTTATGGTGGAAAACGGTATATTCTTCCCAATGGTCACCCACTTCATCCACAAAATCAACACGTACATCCTTATCGTTGGGATTGACCTTCCTGCGGCGTTTGTAAACAGGCAAAAACACGGGTTCGATCCCGGAAGTAGTTTGCGTCATCAGACTGGTGGTTCCGGTAGGTGCGATGGTCAGGAGGGCAATGTTCCGGCGGCCATACTCCATCATATCTTCATGCAATTTGGCATCAGCCTCCTTCAAACGGTTGATGAAGGGATTATCTTTCTCGCGGTGGGAATCATAAATGGAAAAAGC
>CAYTDH010000192.1:0-8258 GCA_964436325.1 uncultured Tangfeifania sp. | reverse complement strand
GCCAGAGCAGGATTACTGATTATCTGGCTGCCCAACTCGTAAGTCCAAACAACTTTTCCATCCGAAATGTTTACAAGGGCCAAATCCCCGCGCATATTTGCCGTCAGTACTTTATTGGCTGCCACCACGGGCGAAGCTTCCACCCTGCTTCCTGTATTGTATTCCCACTGTTTTTCCCCTGATTTTTTATTGAAGCTATACAAAAATTTATTGTGGTTTGCCGTTAGCAATCGGTTTCCGGCCACGGCAGGAGAAGCAATAAAGGGTAGCTGGGTTTCCTCATGTTCCCAGACCCAGGTGGTCTTCTCTTCCGTAATATCCACCTGGAAAAACCGGCCGTCATAATCTCCAAGGTAGGCTTTGTCATCTTCGAGGGCAGGCGATCCGGGAACATAGGTGGCCACATCAATCTTTTTCAGCGCTTTGCCGGTAACAACGTCCACAACATGCAGGAATCCGTCACATCCTCCAAAATAGGTTTTGCCATCAGCACAGGCGGGAGCTCCGTTTATAAAATTATCCGATTCGTATTTCCAGATAACCTCACCGGTTTTCGCCTCTACACAGTGCAGGTAATAATCGTAACTCCCCACAAAAATATATGTCTTTCCCCCCTCTTCCCACCAGTTGGCAGAGCCAATAATCTGATTGTCCGTTTCATATTCCCATTTAAGGTCTCCTGATTGCAAATCAAGGGCATAAAACATACCATCGAGGTTTCCGATATATACCGTTCCATCGTGGATAAGGGCCGGAGCTTCGATGGTGTTATTCGTTTCAAACTTCCAAAGCAACGCTCCTTCTGTATCAAGGCAGTAAACAAATCCATCGGTCGAACCCGTCACCACTTTTCCCTGGCTGACAACAGGGGCAGATTTGATATTATCGCCTGTCTGAAATGTCCAAAGCAGCTTTGGCTGATCAGGCACGGCAGTTTTCGAAATCCCGGTGAGTTGGGGATTACCCCGGAAGATAGGCCAGGAACCGTTTTCTTGGGCATTTCCCCCGAAGACGAGAATCAATGCAATTATGATAAGTTGTAATTCTTTCATGCTTTTAAATTTTTTCCTTTAGTGAAATGGCGCCGGTAGGACAACCTTTGGCCACTTTTTCAGCGGTTTCCGCAAGCGCCAGCTCTAATGCTTCGTTGAAAGGCACGCCAATTTCTACGTCGAATCCCCTTCCAATGTATGTAAAACCGATTTTTTCGCCGTATTTTGCAGTAAGTCGAACGCATATACCGCATTTGATGCATTTCCCGGGTTCATAAATAATGGGAGAATGATTGATCAGTTTGGTCATTTTACGTCGTTCGCTGGTTTTAAACCTGCGTTGATTCACCTGATAGTCATCAGAATAGATTCGAAGCTTACAGTCATCGATGGCACGACAGTCGCAATGCAAACACCGTTTTGCTTCTGCTATTGCTTCTTCGTGGGAGAATCCGTCCACCCCCGCGGCAGGATAAACCCTTTTATCGGGCACGGACTCCTTCAGGTACTCGGAAAACTCTTCGTTGACCAGTTTCCCGAAGCGCGAGTTGAATAGACGGGGCTCACCCTTAATGGGTTTTCCCTTCAGGAACTGCCAAATGGAGAAAGCCACCTCCTTGCCCTGTCCTACCGATCGCACTGCCAGCTTGGATGAGCGCAGGGCATTGCCCACAGCAAAAACATTCTCCTCCGACGTCTGGTAAGTATTTCTATCGGCGGCAAAACCTTTAGGGGTGGTTTTGACGGAAAATTTCTCCGAATCTTCCGTCAGGGTTCCGGTAGCCAAGATAACCGCTTCATACTCCTTCTTTATTTCTTCCCATTGGTCCAAACCGATTTTCTTGCCTCCCCTGAAACGGACTCCGGTTTGAAAAACAGCCTCGATCTCTTTATCGAGCACTTCACGGGGCAACTTTTCTTCCGGAATATGTGTGCGAAGCTGGCCCCCGGCTTTATCCGCAGCATCGAAAAGGGTCACCTGTACTCCTCTTTGCTGAAGGGAATAGGCTGCGGCAAGTCCGGCCGGACCGGCTCCGATAACGGCCACTTTCCATCCGGTTTTTGGTGCAGGGGAGATGGAGGGCTCCTTCCCCTCATCACCCACAAAACGCTTGAGCAAGCAGATCGAAACCGGTTCATCCACTTTCTTGCGATGGCAGGCCCCCTCGCATGGAGCAGGACAAATGCGTCCCAGCACAGCCGGAAGAGCGATGTCCTTCTTGACTACTTCCAGGGCTTCATCCATTTTACCGGCGGCAATCAGCCTGTTCATCACAGGAATATTCATATGCGCAGGACAGGCAACATGGCAGGGGGCTTCGCAGTCTCCCACATGTTCGCTGATCAACAGTTCCAGGGCGGTCTGCCGGGCCTCTTTTATCTCCTCATCATCGGTGATGACCTCCATGCCTTCCACTGCCTCTATGGAACAGGAAGGGAACAACCGTCCGTTTTTCCGGTCTTTCACAAGGCAAAGCATACACGAAGTAAAATGTTCCAGATCATCATGCCAGCAAAGGTTAGGAACTTCAATGCCCGTCTGTTGAACAGCTTTCATCACAGAGGTACCTTCCCCTACCTGCACCTCCTTGTTATTTATTTTGAGTGTTACCATTTTTATTTTACATCTATTGCATCCACCGGACAAACTGTACGGCAGGAATCACATTTAATACACAATTCCGTATCGATGCTGTGTTTTTCATGAGGCGTAAAAGGAATGGCATCCACCGGGCATTTCTGGACACACAAAGTACATCCAATGCAGTTATCGTTTACGGAATAGGTGATAAGATCGGTACAACTACCAGTGGGACACGTTCCATTAATATGGGCCTCATATTCATCGCGGAAATACATTAAAGTGCTGATAACCGGATTGGGAGCTGTTTTACCAAGACCACACAAACTTCCTTTCCGGGTCCATTCCGCCAGTTTTTCCAGTTCTTCAATATCTCCTTGTTTTCCTTTTCCACTGGTAAGGTTTTCGAGAATGTCAAGCATTCTTTTGGTACCCACCCGGCAGAAAGTACATTTACCGCAGGATTCATCCTGGGTAAACGAAAGAAAATAACGCGCAATATCCACCATGCAGTCGGTTTCATCGAGAACGACCAATCCGCCCGACCCCATCATGGCTCCCATGTCGGTGAGCGATTCATAGTTGATGGGGGTATTGGCATGCTGAGCGGGGATGCATCCACCGGAAGGTCCGCCAATCTGAACGGCCTTAAACGCTCTTCCGTTAGCGATTCCCCCGCCAATCTCTTCCACCACCTGACGGACGGTAATGCCCATGGGAACTTCAATCAGGCCGCCCCGCGCAACTTTTCCTGCCAAAGCAAAAACCTTTGTTCCTGTATTTCCCTCTGTGCCAATATTCCTGAATGTTTCAGACCCTTCCCGTAAAATATAGGAAATCTGCGCAAATGTCTCGGTATTGTTCACCAGCGTAGGATGCCCCCATAATCCCTTCTGAGCAGGAAAAGGAGGCCTTATCTTGGGAAAACCACGGTTCCCTTCGATGGAAGCCAGCAAAGCGGTCTCTTCACCGCAGACAAAAGCTCCGGCGCCTTCATATATCGATAGTTCAAAATCAAATCCCATTCCCAGGATATTCTCTCCCAGGATATTCTTCTCCCGGCAAATTTCGAGGGCCTTTCTAACCCGCTGGACCGCGAGTGGATATTCGGCCCGTATATAGAAAAACCCTTGATGAATCCCAATCGCATAAGCAGCTATAATAATTCCTTCAATCACCCGGTAAGGATAAGATTCAAGCAACATTCTGTCCATAAAGGCTCCCGGGTCACCCTCATCGCCATTGCAAATAAGGTATTTTAACGGGTCCTTTTCTTTTTTAACGAATTCCCATTTTTTTCCGGAAGGGAAGCCTGCACCACCCCTTCCACGAATTCCGCTGGTTTTAACTTCCTCGATCACCTCACCGGGAGAAAGGGTTTCAAACATCTTCCGAAGAGCAGTAAAACCTCCGCGTCGTTGGTACTCTTCAATATCAATGGGATTGATGATTCCCCGGAATTCGGTAGCGATAGGGACCTGATTCCCCAAAAAAGAGGCCACCGGCTTTTCGCGCATGCTGATTTCATAACGCTGCACTCCTTCCCAGTTCCGGTCTGTTTGAATCTCTTCCGCAAAATGAAAAAGCTTTGTTTTTATTTTCGACAAAATACCCGGGGGGGTGAAATGATTTTCAACAATGCCTTTCACATCTTCGGGCTTCACCCGGGCATAAAGGGTGGGTTCTCCCTCATTGGGAACCACTTCCACCAAAGGCACCTGGTGACACATACCCACACACCCCACATGTTTGAGCTTCACCCTCAACCCGCTTTCATTCACCACATTTTCCACTTCCTGCCTGATCTCGCCACTGCCACTGGCCACACAACACGACCCTAACCCGATCCGGATTTCCCCTTTGATTTGGGAACCGTCTGCTTTCCGGAATTTTTTAGAACCTTTTTTTCCTTTTTGGCTTTCGTAATCGGCAATTACCTGGTCTACCTGATCGGGAGCCACATGCCCGTAAGTGATGTCATCCACCTGAACAACAGGAGCCAGGGTGCAGCATCCCAGGCAACTTACTTTTTCCAGGGTGTAGGTCCGTGTTTCTTCGGTATCTTCGCCTTCAGGAAGATTAAAATGCCTGCGGAAGGCATCATGCACCTGTACGGCTCCTTTCACGTGGCAGGCTGTCCCCACACAAACCTTGACAATATGCTCGCCGGCGGGTTTAAGCCTGAACTGTTTATAAAAAGTGGCGACACCCACAATCTCCGCTGAAGTAATACCGGTTTTTTCCTCCAGGTATTTCAGGGATTCCTCCGGAAGGTAATTGTACTCATTTTGGATTGCCTGCAAAAGGGGGATAAGGTTCTTTTTGGACGTTCCTTTCTCCTCAATAATGCGGTCAATATCTTGAAAATTAGCTGTCATTCAATACTTTAACTGTTTTCGTTATCTAAAAACTCACTTCCCAATACAATAAAGGTTTTCTTCACCCCGAATATAGATTCGTCCATCGGCAAAAGCGGGTGTTGTTCCCGAAGTTTCACCCAGTTCGTTTTCGCTGATCAATTCCATCTCGCTGGAATAATTATATATCCTCATCACCCCGTCATTATCCATCATAAACAATTTGCCATCGGCAGTTACAGGGGAGGAATAGAGTGTGGTCCCCACATCATGTTCCCAGTGCATTTCTCCGGATTTGGCATCATAGCATGCCATAACGCCATAGCTGGTGCAGATAATAAGGAGTCCGTCATGGGCCAGCGGACTTGAAGCCTCAGGCAGGTACATGTTATCCTCCCAGAGAATTTCGCTGGTCCTTATATCAATGGCCACCATGGTAGCATATTCATTGGCAGCATGCACAATGCCATCGCTGTATCCCACTGAGGGCCCAACTTCTCCCATCATGCAATCAACGGCCCAGAGTTCATCGCCAGTTTGAATATCATAACCTGCAACAATCGGGTCGGCCGTCAACAGAAGCTGGTATTTCCCATCCACCCCGGCAAGGACCGGGCTCGCCCATGAGATATTGGCATCGCGGTTGGTTTCCCATACAGTTTCCCCGGTAGCCACATCCAGAGCCATCACCTGCGCACGCTGATTGGTATCGTACTGAACAAACAATTTTTGGTCCCAGGTAAGCAATGAGGAGGAATGGCCGTAATGATTATCGGGAACTCCAAGGTTTTTGGCCCACACACGGTTTCCTTCCATGTCGAAGGCAATCACATCGCCGGTGCCAAATATGGCAAAAACCCGCTGTCCGTCGGTGGTCATTGTTGGTGCAGAGAGCCCGGTATCTTCTGTGACCCTTGGCATGGTGGACGGAGAGCCTGGAATATTATCTGCAACACCGGTCCAGAGCAATTCGCCAGTGTTCCTGTTGTAACAATAGACCTCCCTGCTTTCTTCATCCGCGCCTGCAATGAATACCTTATCGCCCCATATGATGGGTGAATTATACCCGTGTTTGGGAATGGGCGACTTCCAGAGAATATTGGTCCCTTCAGCCCCATCCCATTCCGTGGGAACATTTTCGTGATAGATGACCCCCTGCCCCAGTGGCCCGCGAAAAGAATTATGGTTTTGCCGGATTTGTTCCAGCGTAAGCGGCTCCGGCTTCTGTTGAGCAGGCTCCTGTGCAGGCTGTTCAGGCGCTCCTGCCGTCTCTTGTTCAGAAGCAATGTCAGCCGTTTCTTCTTCCGGGACATCACCTTCTCCGGTCTGTTCCCCGGTTCCTGACTCCGCTTCACCGGCAGCGGAAGGTTCCTCACCTCCGGCTTCTGATACAGTCTCTGCAGGTTCCTGGCCCACATCGATGACTTCGATTCCCTCATCCTGTGCCGGTTCAGCCTCGGATGCCTGCATACCCTCCACCTGATAATGCTCGAGGTGGTTAACCGTGGCCATAGAAGCAGCAAATGCCAGAATGAAAACAACAGCCCCGGTAATAACAATACCCTTTTGGGCAATAATACGACTGGCAATTTCATTTTCAAGCACTTTTTCAGGTGCCTCAATTTTGGCTTTGAGGGTATAAAATACGCGGAGCGACACCGCCAAAACAATGGCCCCGAAAAGCAGCAAATAGGCCCCCGTCTTTATTTGCCACTGGCTGTTAAAATAAGCTTTTCGGGCCAACAGATCAAAATTCCTGATCTCTTCCTTCAGTTCTTCATTATTCGGCTCTTCATTTAACCGTTCCACGAGGGCTTCAAGGGCTTTGCTTTCAATGGGATCGCTTTGTGAAACCTGCCAGTAGTTCAGCAATAAAAGCAAGGCAACAACGGTGCAAAATATCCCGGAAATAACGGCACTGTTTAGAGCAAATTTTAATTTATCGTTATTGGTCATGGATAATAATTTTTTCATTTTTCCACCGGGCAGTAATCGATGCACCGGCCACAGCTAAAACAATTTCCCTTGTGAGGCACGTAATCCTGTCTTTTCCTGAAAACAACGGTATTCAGCAATGTCATTCCAATCACAAGTCCAAGGAATCCCCCGGCAATCATACTTCCGGTATAAAAATCCCCCCGGATTTCTTCTGCTTCACGAACCAACGTTTCCATGGTTTTCCCGGAAGCCAGAAAAGTCTGTACATCAAGATTATCCAAATCATTTTTGATTTCCGGATTGGCAATCAACAGTTCGGCAAGATAAACATCCGGGTTGGCTTTGGACAAAAACGTATGCGATTTAGCACCCACAAACACACCAGCAGCCACCCAAAGCGGTATGAGCACAGCATAAAGAATAAACCGCTTCGGACCAAGCCCCGATTTCGCCACCTCTTTCTCATTGGTAGGATAGTCGATGGCATCAAAAGGGCAGGAATTGGTGCACAGTTTACACTGTATACATTTCGAGGGAGTAATGGTTACATGTTTTTTTGAAAACCGGGACATCCAGTTCAACAAAACCCCGTAAGGGCACAAAAAGCGACAATAGGGCCGGCCGATAAACATCCCCAGAAGAAGAAAGGCCACTCCCAGGGCAATCATGGTAAACATGGCATCCATCCGGAAAATTCCGATAAAAGGATCGTACCGGCAGATAATAAAATCGGTGCCGGTAGCCGCAAACAGTACGGCCAGGGAAAGGTATACATATGGAATCAGCCCTAATGTTTTGTTGAGCCATTTGGGCAGGCTGATGGGTTTTATCACCACGAGGTCCTGAATTGCCCCCAGAGGACAAACACCGCCGCAAAAAGTCCTGCCGTAAAATAAGGTGATCAATAAGGGCAACACAAAAAACAACAATGCAACAATAGATATCGCATATGTGGGGTCAAAGAAAGAGAGCGTCACATTTTGAATGGCTCCGATTGGACAGATACAGCCATTCCGGAAAAAACCAAAATAGAGCAGCGCTCCAACAGAGAGCCAGAGAATTCCACGGCGTGAACGTTTTTTGATGATTAACCAGGAAGCAAGGCCCAAAAAAACAATCAAAACAAAAACATCGAAATACTCCATGGATAGGGCCCTTGGCTCAGGGGTCACCGTTGAAGGTTGTTCATAGCCCGATTCAAAATCCGGTTTAGGAAACCGCTGTTGCTGAGCTTCCAGGCTAAGCGGCAAAAGGAACAGAACCAGGAGCACCATAAAAAGCTGGCCTGCCTTTTCAGAAAAGTGAAAAGAGACACCAAAAGGAAAAGAAAGATGGCTGGATTTTGGTTTTTTCATATTCAGTCAGGATTCCGGGTTTTGGGAAAAATCC
>CAYTDH010000191.1:0-8288 GCA_964436325.1 uncultured Tangfeifania sp. | reverse complement strand
AGCTCGTGGAATGTCAGTTCGGTAACCGATATGTCCAGTATGTTTTACCAGGCAGATGCTTTTAATCAAGATATAAGCTCCTGGGAAGTTAATAGTGTCACAGATATGAGTTTTATGTTCAATGGAACCACCTCTTTTGATCAAGATATCAGTTCCTGGGAGGTGAGTTCGGTAACCGATATGAGAAATATGTTTCAGAATGCAGATTCCTTCAATCAGGATATAAGTAGTTGGACTGTAAGTTCTGTTACTGATATGTCTTTTATGTTTTATAATGCTACATCTTTCGATCAGGATCTTGGCAGTTGGGACATAACATCGGTAACGACTATGTTTAATATGTTTAGTGGCGTAACTCTTTCCACAACCAATTACGATGCCATATTGAACGGCTGGGCAGCACAAACCGTGCAAACTGGTGCTTCTTTTCATGGCGGCAACAGCCAGTATTCGCCAGAGGCAGCGGAAGCCAGGAATACTTTAACCAGTGTTCCTAATAATTGGACCATTACAGACGATGGTTTAGCCCAGATGTTCTCCGGCGGCTCCGGAACGGAAGGCGACCCTTACGAAATCGCCAACCTGGATGATTTAAGGTTTCTTTCAGAAAATGATTTTTACTGGGATAAACACTTTATCCAAACCGCCGATATCGATGCTGCGGCTACTTCTACCTGGAATTCAGATGGTAGTGGCGACTATTATGGTTTTTCTCCGATTGGGGAGACAATCATAGAGACATCTGACGACTATTTCTCCGGCTCTTATGACGGGCAGGGTCATGAAATCCAAAACCTATATATATGCCGTCCTTCCACAAATTATGTGGGGCTTTTTGGTGCGTCCAATGGAGGTAATATTATTGAATTAGAATTGGTTGATGTAAATATTGCAGGCAACCAATTTGTAGGTAGTCTAATTGGTTACTCATCCTCATGTAGCGTGGAAAATGTCTCGGTCAGCGGTAATATATCTTCTAATGATAACTACGTTGGCGGGTTAATTGGCTACAACCGTTATACAACAATAGATAGTGTATCAAGTAGCGCCACTGTTAGCGTCACTGCAGGAAGCGGTGCAGATTATGTTGGCGGACTGATAGGTCATCAAAATACTAGTAGTGTAATTAGTAACTCATCCAGCAGTGCAACAGTTACTGTCCCATCCGCATCCTGCGAATATGTAGGTGGTTTAGTTGGAATTAATAGTGCCGAAATTGAAAACTGTATATCCAATAGCACAGTTACAGGATTCGGACTAACTGGAGGACTGGTTGGTGAGAATTCTCCCGATGGAATTATTAGAAACTGCTCAAGTAGCTCTGATGTTAATGCTAATATTTATACTGGAGGATTAGTTGGAGAAAACAGAGGAGGGGAGATTGATTCTTCCTCTAGTAGGGGAACTGTTTCCGGTGTAGGACCTAATAAATCTAATATTGGTGGTCTGGTCGGGTACAACTCTGGTAACATCAGCTATTCTCACAGTTCCTGTAATGTAGAAGGAAGTGATCGTATTGGAGGTTTGGTTGGAGCCGCTACCTCTGGAAGTCCTGGGACTCCTTACGAAAGCAATATCAGCAATTGTTACAGCACGGGAAGTGTTTCAGGAGATAATGATGTTGGTGGATTAGTTGGAAAAGATTATCCGGTTAAAATAAATAATTCATACAGCACCAGCAGTGTAACAGGTAACTTCCGCGTTGGCGGTTTGGTTGGAGCCGTTGGCTCTAATTTCAGTACAGCTGATACCTATATCAGCAATTGTTATAGCACGGGAAGTGTTTCAGGAGCTGAAGAAGTTGGCGGATTAGCCGGAGTGAATTATACGGATAATATCATTAATTCATACAGCACCGGTAGTGTGGCAGGAAATTCCTCTGTAGGTGGACTTATAGGTGGAACTTCTGGAACTGCTCCTAACAGTTACTGGGATACCGAAACGTCTGGTCAGAATAGCAGTGCAGGTGGCACAGGCAAAACCACTACCGAGATGATGACTGAAAGTACTTTCAGCAGCTGGACATTTGATGTTGATAATTGGTCTATCAGCGAAGGCAATTCCCGTCCTTTCCTTTCCTGGCAGGATGTTGCAGTAGATAACGGTTATCCACCGGCAGTAAGTTCTACTGCTATCCAATTCGCTGCCGGAAACATTCATAATGACTCGGTAGATGCAGTGACGCTGACCTATGGTTATATGTATAAACAGGATGAACCGCCAAGCTGGGATAATTCCACAAAACTTGAACTCGGAACGGATATTTCCGTAGCCGGCGAGGCTGATCAACCTATACCCCAGACTACTTTAAGAAACCTTTCTCCGGAAACTTCCTATTATGCGCGTAGTTATGCTACGGATGGCTCAACAGTTTGGTACGGAGATGAGTTTTTAGTTGAAACAAAAAGTCTTCCTTCACAGGTTTCCTGGATTGGAATTCCTGACGTTCCGCCAATGTATAATCAAATGAGTATTAGCTGGAACAAAGGCAGTGGAGATGCACGGGCTGTCTTTATCAAACAAACCAGCTCTGGTACTGCCTCTCCTGTGGATTATACAACTTATACTGCTGATACAATTTTTGGTGATGGAGATCAAATAGGAACCAGCGGTTGGTATTGTGTTTACAATAGCACAGGCACAAGTGTTACAGTAACAGGATTGTCCAGCAGTACAGATTACACTGTTCACGTAACCGAATATAATGGTGGTGCAGGAATTGAAAGTTATCGTACTACAAGTGCAGGCAATAATCCCAAAACCCAAACTACCTCTGAAATGCCTTTCTCCGGTGGTGATGGTAGCGAAACCAACCCCTGGCAAATTGAAACGTTAGATGATTTGGAATACCTATCCGAACATTCCTACTTCTGGGATGACGACTTTGTCCAAATTGCCGATATCGATGCTTCGAATACAGAAAACTGGAATTCAGACGGTAGTGGCGGCTATTATGGCTTCTCGCCGATTGGAAACAGCACCACGAACTTTACCGGCTCCTATAATGGGCAAGAGCATGCCATAGAATATCTTTATATTGACAGAAGCAACGCTGATAATATCGGTCTTTTTGGTTATACAAGTGATAATGCAGAAATAAGCAACATTGGGCTTACAAATGTGGATATTACAGGTTATGATAATGTCGGCGGCCTGGTAGGCGTAAATTCTGGCACAGTTAGCAATTCCTTTAGCAGCGGTAGCAGCGGTAATGTTAGCGGAAGCTCCTGGAATGGTGGTGGTCTGGTAGGCTGGAATGCTGAAAATGGCACAGTCAGCAATTCTTTTAGCAGCGTTAATGTTAGCGTAAGCTCTTGGTATGCTGGTGGTCTGGTAGGCTTTAATTCTGGCACAATTAGCAACTCTTACAGCAGTGGTAGTGTGACCGAGGGGTCAAGTGTCGGTGGTCTTATAGGCTCGAATGATGCAAATGGAACAGTCAGTAACTCATACAGTAGTGGTAGTGTGGAAGGAGAAGACTATGTCGGCGGCTTGGTTGGAGATAATTCTGGCACAGTCAGCAACTGCTTTTGGGACACTGAAACCTCCGGGCAGGAAAGCAGTGCTGGCGGTACCGGCCTTACAACCATTGAAATGGGCCTGGTCTCTATCTTTAAAAATGCCGGATGGGATGAAACATCCACCTGGACGTTGGCAGGAGGAGATAGCGAAACGGGTTATGAATACCATTACCCCTATCTTACAGACGTAACGGCCAGCGAAGACATCCCGGCCAGCAATACCCTGTATAACAGCGGATATGGTTCAGAAGGAACACCATTTACCATTACTGATTGGAAAGAACTTTACAACATCCGCTATACAGCAGAGGACGAGTTCAATTATCAGCTAGCGAATGATTTGACTGCCAGCTCAGCCCATTACCACGACTACGTGAAAGATAGCGAAGGTAACCTGGTGGATGGCGGCAAAGGCTGGCTACCCATCGAAGATTTTTCGACGGGAAATGAATTTAACCTGCCTTTTAATGGCACATTCGATGGAAATAATCAAACCATCAGCGGGCTGGAAATCAGCAGGGCCTCTACCGATAATGTGGGGCTGATTGGCAAGGCTTCCGGCGCTACTTTCCAGAACCTGGAGCTCGAATCTCCAATCATTCAGGGGAATATCTACGTTGGTGCACTGGTTGGAAAAGCTGATCCTGAAACCCATATCGAAAATATTCAAACAACCAACCAACAAACTTCGGTAACGGGAGCAAATGGAGTGGGAGGATTGGTTGGATACCTGGGACAATCGTATACAACCATAACCGGTTGCTCTACCGCCGGAACCATTGAAGGCAGCAGTAATGTTGGCGGCCTGGCTGGCCGTGCCATGACAAGCACCATTGAAAACAGTTCCTCTTCGGCCGCCATCAGCGCTATATCCTCCGGGACGAATGCATCCTTTGGTGGTATTGTAGGTGCTACCCAGGGGGTAACCATTGATAATTGCCAATTCACAGGTAGTTTTAGCATTAATTCAAGTATTTCAGCGCAAGCCATCGGAGGGATTGCCGGCAACATTGATATTGCCGGGGGCCAGGAAACCCTCATCACTGAATGTTTGGTTACAGTACCTATCACTGCTGAAGGAAGTGATTTCGTAGGTGGTTTGATTGGCAGCTCCAGTCAATCCACCATCCAGCAATCCAAAGCCACCGGCGCGGTCACAGGTAATCAACATGTAGGCGGCCTGGCAGGAGATATGGATGGTACTACAACACCCCTTACCCTGAAAAACAGCTATGCAATGGGGGATGTCACCGGTAATGAAAACGTTGGCGGATTGGTCGGTACGCTGGTAGACGAAACCATCATCAATAGCTACTGTGTCAATACCGTTACTTTAAATAGTGGTGGCAGCAATGAGGGTGGATTGGTTGGTAAGCAAAGCGGCTCCAACACCATCACCGCCAGCTATTTCGATAAAACCGTGAACAGCGGCATGCCGGATGAAGATGATTATGGTGTGTCTACAACCGAAATGAAGCAGGCCTGCACTTACATTGCAGCAGGATGGGATTTTCAGGATGAAGCGGGCAACGGCTCAGAAGACTATTGGAGCATCCATGATTCGGATAACAATGGTTATCCTGCCCTGAGCTGGGAAGGTTTTGATAACACCCCGGTTCAAAATCCTGCTGACGGAGGGCAAATCGCCGCTGACCAAAGCATCTACAAAAATGAAACGCCGGATCCGCTAACCAATGAAGCGCTTCCTTCAGGTTATTCCGGAGGAATACTGATTTACCAGTGGCAGAAAACAACAGATATAAATACAGACTTTTCAGATATTGACGGAGCTAACGGAACATCCTTTTCACCCGGTGCGCTTACCGATACAACCTGGTACAGGCGGCTGGCAAAGGTGGAATGTGCAACCAACTGGTTATCATCGGATACCGTCAAAATTTCGGTCTTCCCGGAACTGGTGCCGGCAGCGATCACTACTGCTGACCAGACCATTTGCTGGAACAGTGATCCGGGTGATCTGACGGCAGAGGCAGCAACCGGAGGATCCGGAGTGGGATACAGTTATCAGTGGCAAACAAGCACCGACAGTACCCACTGGTCGGATGTCACCGGAGGCACCAGCCTTACGCTTTCTCCGGGATATTTACAGCAAACCACATGGTACCTTCTTATTACCAGTGATGACGGCGCTCCGGAGGGCCAGGTAAAAGACACCTCTTCGGTTGTTAAAATAACCGTACGCGACCCGTTCACCCCTTCCGTCATCAGCACAACAGCAGGAGAAACAACGATATGTTCCGATACCAAACCTGAATTAACAGCCACACCCACCACCGGCGGGAGCGGACCTCCTTACCGCTACCAGTGGCAGGCCAGTACCGACGATGGCAATACCTGGACGGATGCAGGAACGGCAAATGAAGGCGCTGAACCCGACAATTTTATTCCTTCGGAGGGACTGACCGGGGATACAAAATTCCGCCTCATTGCTTTCGACCTGGGCACACCGGGTTGCGGGGCAAGCTTCAGCGCCAATGAAGTAACCATCATTGTTCAGGATCCTGTTACTGCCGGGACCATCGCCGGGGAACAAACTATTTGTCACGGTTCTGTTCCGGCAACCATCACTTCCCAGGCACCAGGCAGCGGCAGCGGGTCCATCTCCTACCTCTGGGAAAAATCAACCGACGGAGGCTCCTCATGGTCGCTGCTCGACGGTGAAACGGCCCAAAGCCTGACCCCGGAAGCATTAACTACTTCTACGATTTACCGCAGGATTACGGTCTCAACACAAAACGGCGTGGCTTGTGAATCAGAGCCCTCCAATGAGGTTACAGTAACGGTGGAACCTCAGCCCGAAGCCTCTGCCGGCGGAAGCGAAACCATCTGCGAAAATGGATCCGCCACCATTACCGGTGCATCCGCAGCGAACGGAACGATCAGCTGGACCCATGACGGCAACGGTTCCCTTTCGGACGAAACAACCATCGAACCCACTTATACAGGCGCACCGGGTGACGCAGGGAATACAGTTACCCTGACCATGACCGTAACCAGTGAAAATGCCTGCAGTCCGCAAACAGCCAAAGCAAATTATACGGTCTACGTTGAACCCCTTCCTGTTGCTTCAGCAGGCGGCCATACGGCCATCTGCGAAAATGGCTCCGCCACCGTTTCCGGTGCATCCAAAGCGAACGGGACGGTCCTCTGGACCCATGACGGCAACGGTTCGTTGTCAGACGAAACAACCCTCAGCCCGACCTATACAGCGGATGCCACGGATGCAGGAGAAACCATAACTCTGACCATGACCGTGACAAGCAACAACAGTTGCGGTTCTCAAACAGCCACTGCAACATACACTGTGCAGGTAGATTCGCTTCCCGCAGCCTCTGCAGGAGGAAGCATGACCATCTGTGCCGGAGGAACAGCAACCGTTAGCGGAGCAACAGCATCCAACGGAACGGTTTTGTGGACCCATAACGGCGAAGGATCCTTGTCAGACGAAACAACCATCAGCCCAACGTATACAGCAGGAACAAACGATCCCGGCAATGATGTGGTGCTGACGATGACGGTTACAAGTGATAATGCATGTGGAACAACAGCAGATGCAGAATATACCCTTACCGTTCTTCCCGAGTTGACACCAGCAAGTATCCCTTCCGGGAAGCGGATATGTTATTATAACACCGCAACCCTGACAGCTGCTCCGGCTAACGGAGGAAGCGAAAATTACACCTATCAGTGGC
Organism: uncultured Tangfeifania sp.; assembly: GCA_964436325.1. GTDB lineage: Bacteria > Bacteroidota > Bacteroidia > Bacteroidales > Prolixibacteraceae > Tangfeifania. The sequence continues at coordinate 1,054 of CAYTDH010000191.1, read as the reverse complement.
AAGGAAGTACTGACAATGAGAACTGGTCGGATATTGATGGCGCAACATCACTGACTTACACTACTTCGAATCTCTCCATGGACCGGTGGTTCCGCATTAAAACCACCGACACCGGAGTTTCCGGAGAAGCCGGCTCTTGCGGCTCAGAGACAAGCAGCGCAGTGAGGGTAATTGTGAATGAACCGCTGTCCCGCCCGGAATTCAGTGCCGAAACAATGACCATCTGTTACAATACCACCCCGGATATTTCCGGAAATGGTACTGTTACCGTTAGTCCGGCCAACGGAGGCACCGGACCCTTCGAATACCAGTGGCAGAAAAGTGCCGACGGCACCTCAAACTGGACCAATGTCTCTTCCCTGAATCTGAGCCGTGACTTTCCCGGATCCCTGTCCCTTACATCCACCGATTACTACCGGGTGGTGGCCTTTGATACGGGAGATCCTTCCTGTGGATCCATTTACAGCAATGCCATCCTGATCAATGTTCAGGAAGATCCCGATCCCGGAAGTATTGACGACTACCAGACCATCTGTTCCGGGACCACTCCCGAAACAATCTCCTCCAACGAGGACGGTTCCGGTTCAGGAGACATCACCTACCGCTGGGAATCCAGCTCCGATGGGGGGACTACATGGACAACCATCTCCGGAGCGACTGATGCAAATTATTCCCCCGGAAGTCTGACACAAGAGATGCACTACAGGCGCTATACCGTGTCAACATATAACGGAATGATATGTTTATCATCCACACCCACCAATACGGCTGTGGTAACCCTTGATGATATACCTCCTGTGGCAAAAACCAGGGATATTACCCTTTACCTCAATGAAGCAGGTTCAGCTTCAACCACCGCTGATACAATTGATGACAGTTCAACCGATAATTGCACGATCGCCTCAATGCGTTTGTCGCAAACAGATTTTGACTGCTCCGATATCGGAAGCAACACGGTAACATTAACGGTTGAGGATAGTAATGGTAATTCAGATAGTGAAACCGCTGTAGTGACAGTTCAGGATACGGTTGCGCCCATCGTGGCTACACAAAA
>CAYTDH010000190.1:1079-8300 GCA_964436325.1 uncultured Tangfeifania sp. | reverse complement strand
CCTGAACGAGCTCTTTCTCAAGCAGCGCATCAACATCCGGGATCGGGAGTTCGATCTGATCTACGTCAACGGCGACAACAACCTCGAGAATATCCGGCGGGAGGACGAGAGCTGGAAAGTGCGCCTTATCGAGCACGAGTTTACTGCCCGGATGTTTGCCGAAAGCGACGTTTGACCGAAAAATGTATATTTTTTTCGGTCAAAAAGGTCTATCATAGGAGTATGCAAAGTATTCACCAGAAGATACTTAGCAGGATTTATGGTACAGGGAGGGGTTGGTGTTTTTCCCAGATCGATTTTACCGATCTTGCGTCGCGTTCTGCCGTCGACTCCGCCCTCAAGCGCCTTGCCTATGCGGGTACCATTCGCCGTGTCCTCCGCGGGCTCTATGACTACCCAATCTACAGTGACTTTCTTGGAGAGTACCTTTCCCCGGATATGCAACAAGTGATCTCCGCCCTGTGCAGAAAACACGGCTGGCAGGTTGTCCCGGATGGATCGACGGCGCTCCATTTGCTGGGCCTCGATACACAGGTTCCGGCGCGATTTCGCTATCTCTCCACCGGGCCCAATCGGGAGTACGTTATCGGAAATACCTCCCTTCAGTTTTCTCACCAGAAGACGCAACACACCACGATTGACGACCGTTTCGCGGCGACGGTTGTACAAGCGCTTCTTGCCCTCGGACACGGATCGATGACCGACGCGCATCGACGCAAGATCGCCTCCGTTGCAGCGGATCACGACGTTCGCCGCCTCGTCAAAGATACTCGCCGAGTGACCTCCTGGGTGCACGACGAGATTCTCCGAATAGCAGAGATGGCGGACCAGAAGAAGTGATTACTGATTACCTGGCGCTTTCCACAGAACAAAGAAACCAGCTTCTGAGCCAGACGGCCGCCCGGATGGGTGTTGACCCGGTTATCGTAGAAAAGGATCTCTGGGTCAGCGCCATTCTCGGTACGCTCTTCAGCCACCCGAAAACGAAGGATAGCTTCATCTTCAAGGGAGGAACAAGCCTTTCCAAGGTGTACGGCGCCATCCAGCGATTCTCCGAAGATATCGATCTCATACTGGACTGGCGCCTTCTGGGCATTGGCGGGCCGGAAAACGACCCCTGGGACGCCACCCGTTCGCGCACCAAGCAGGATACCTTTAACAAGAGACTTGGAGAACAGGGGAACGAGTTTCTTCGTACCGAGTTTGTTCCGTTTCTCCGCTCAGAGCTGCCCGATGTGGTCGAGGTGTCGGTCTCGGACAGCGTCGACCAGGGTGTTGTCATCCGGTATCCCGCGGTATACACGAGCGATTACGTTCAAGAGGGCGTGCTTCTGGAAATCGGACCGTTGGCGTCGTGGGTTCCGTGGGTATCCAAGACCATCATTCCCGAAGTATCCCGGCATTATCCTCACGTAGTCGGGAATCACGAGTTCGCCGTTAGGGTCACTACTGCGGAAAGGACGTTCTGGGAAAAGGTTACGATCGCACATCAGATCGCACACAGTGGAAAGGACATTCGCGACAGAAACGCGCGCCACTACTACGATATCGTCATGCTGTCGCGGGCAGGTGTCGCCGAGGCGGCCCTCCAGGATCTTCCGCTACTGCACTCCGTTGCCGAGTTCAAGGAACGCTTCTATCCGAGTCGCAGCGCCCGATACGACCTGGCTCGTCCCGGGACCATCCGCCTTCTCCCCGATGAGGCTCAGTTGACCGAACTGGCTCGAGACTACCGCCGCATGGAAACGATGTTCTACGGCTCGCCGCCGGACTGGCAGGTTCTTGTTGAAGAACTGCGCGAGCTCGAACAGACCGTGAACAGTTTAGAAGGGAAGTGACGCATGCTATCCGACAGACTCGTGTTGTTTGACTGGCTCATCGGCCAACTCGGCGGATCAAGCTTCGAAGACCTCCGCTCGGCGGTGAATCGTCCCGAGCTCGAAGGATTCACTCCGGAACACTCAAGTCGATTTGTGCCTGAGGTCGAACACCTCCTCTTTGACCGAGCGGGCACCACGAATCACTCCAACCGGCTCATCGACAGTCGCGAGATCCTCCGGGAGATGGATGCAAATATCGTCCGCCACTGGCGTCGGATCGCCGCCAAACGGACCCGAATGGGCCAGGAGATCTTCCCCACCTACTTTCAATGGTTGAGTCTCCTGGGGACCGAGCTCTACCTGCGCGCCTATATCGCCGAACGGGGTAGGCTGGTGTCGTCCCTCAACGACGCGGTCAGGCGGTTCAACAGCCGCCTCAAGGATCGCAAGGATCACGTGCCGGAGTTCACTGACGCGGACATAAACCATCTGGCCTTCTGGAACGCCACCGGGAGCGGCAAGACGCTCCTCATGCACGTGAACCTGCTGCAGTTTCGCCATTACTTGAGCCGTTTCCCGCGACAGGCGCCGCAGATCGACCAGATTATCCTGGTAACTCCTAACGAGCGCTTAAGCGACCAGCACCTGGCGGAGTTCAACATGAGCGGCATTACCGCACAGCGCTTCGCTTCCTCCGGTTCGGCGCTTGAGATGTTTCGCGGGATCGACGCTCCGGTGCAGGTGATTGAGATCCACAAGCTTGCCGAGGAGACCAAAGAGAAGACCGTCGACATCGAGGAGTTCGAGACCAGCAATCTCGTCTTCATCGACGAAGGGCATAAGGGAACCGGCGGTGACGGGGTAAACAGCCAGGGTGCCTGGGTGAGTCGTCGCGATCGGCTCTCGGCTACCGGGTTCTCCTTTGAGTACTCGGCGACCTTTGGGCAGGCGTTGAGTGAGCGCAGTAGCCTCGAGTCCCGGTACGCCAAAAGCATTCTCTTCGAGTACTCCTATCCACGCTTCTACCACGACGGCTTCGGCAAAGAGTACCGGATCATGAACATGCCCGCCGCGGATAACCGGGTGCAGGAGTCAACGCAGGTGCGCACCTACCTCTTTGCCAACCTTGTCTGGTTCTTTCAGCAGCTCCTCGTCTACCGTGAGCACCACAGCGAGCTCGAGCCCTTTCGGATTCACAAACCCCTCTTGGCCTTTGTGGGCTCAAGCGTTGTCAAAGGCGCCGCCGATGATCTCTCCGATGTCGCCACCGTCGTGGATACCCTCATCGCCTTCGCGGAGAACCGCGACGGTGCGGCGGTGGAGACGATCACTCAGATACTCGCCGGGTCGGTTCCTCTCTACGATAGCGCAGGCAAATCGGTCTTCGAGGGGGAGTTTCGCTACCTCCAGGACCGGTTCGGTGTGCACGGAACTGCCAGAACTGCGCCCGTCGCCCCAGAGAAGGCTGCCCAAAGCGTCTACAGTTCCATGAAAGAGGCGCTGTTTCACGGTACCGCCGGGGAAGTCTCGGTGGAGCGGCTCACCGGCTCGGCTGAAACCGAGGGAGAGCTGGTTCTTCGTCTGGGCGCCTCGGCGGAGCCTTTCGGCGTCATTACCGTAGGGGATGCGAAGAAGCTCGCGGACCACCTAACCGCGGATGGGAATCGAACTCCCGTCGTCGAGCGTGTGATGGAGAGAGCGATTTCAGACTCTTACTTCCGCTCGATAAACGAGAACAGCTCCAGCATCACGATCCTCATCGGTGCAAAGAAGTTCATCGAGGGGTGGTCGAGCTGGCGAGTATCCTCAATCGGCCTTATGAAGCTCGGCCAGAGTCAGGGGCCTCAGGTGATCCAGCTATTCGGCCGCGGTGTTCGCCTTCAGGGCTATGACTTTCGGCTCAAGCGCGCGACCGCCCTGTCCCAGGAAGGCCAACTGCCCGTTACGAAGCCGAACGACATCGACTATGTAGAGACTCTTTCGGTCTTTGGGGTTCGCGCAGCCTACATCGAGACCTTCAAAGACATCATAGAGAACGAAGAGGGTGCCATCGAGTACGAGATCGTTGAGATCCCGCGCAGACGCACGCATGAATCCCGCTACAAAGATCTCGCCTACGTGGACATTGACCGGAGCAGTACCGGACCCCGGGATCTCCCTGTGTGGGAGCTCAAGCCTCCTGCAAACGACACCGAACGGGATAAGCTCAAGGTTAGCGTCACCTGGTCGGTGGCGCTACAGGCCTTCTTCTCTAAACGCGCCTCAAATTCCGTCGCGCAAGACACCCATCTCGAGGAATCGCCGTTCTCGCCCGAGCACATACGCTTTCTCGACATCCACGCCCTTCACCAGGAACTCGTGGAGTACAAGAACAACGAGCGCTACTTCAACCTCTCGATCACGCCCGATTCGATTGAGAAACTCCTTTCGGTGGGGACGGACCAAGCCTGGTACACCCTGAAAACGCCGCCGGACACAATGCGCTTTGACCACGCCGGCCGGATCGCCGAATGGCAGGAGATCGCACAGGTACTGCTCCGCAGCTATGTGAAACGGTTCTACGAGTACCGCCGGGCGGAGTACGAGAATCAGTTCCTCCACGCGCGACCCTTGAGCGCCGAGGATGGCGGTCTCGCTCAGGAGAAAGTGTACGCCTACCTGCCGAAGAAGCAGGGAACTGATGACGTGCAGGACACGGCTCTGCTCCAGGCAGTCGAACGAGTCCGCAACCTTGTCGACAGCGGGTGGAACGGCGGTGCCTCCCGGGGTACCGAGCCCGCGGACGCCGGGGTGACCGCCATAAAGGCCAAGAACCACGTCTACTATCCGTTGTTGCATCTGAATCAGGACTCCAACACCAAAGCGCCTGCACGCTTCGCTCCGCAAGGGCTCAATGACGGGGAGGTCAAGTTCGTGCGCGACCTCGTGCAATGGTTTGGGGAGAACGACTCGCCCGTGCCTGGGACCGAGGCGTTCTTCTTCCGCAACGAGAGCCGCGGACGGGGACTCGGTTTCTTCATAGCCGATAACTTCTACCCGGATTTCATTCTGTGGTTCGTCTCACCGGAGGAGCAGACGATCGTCTTCGTCGATCCGAAAGGGATCCGCAACCTCGGCGGCTTCCAGCATCCGAAACTGAAGTTCTATCGAACGGTCAAAGAAATTGAGGAGGAGGTCAATCGCTCCCGGCGGGACGGTTTGCCACCGCTGACCCTTGAGTCCTTTGTTGTGTCCATGACACCGTACGAAAACGTGATGTGGAACACCTATGCCGGCGAAGAACGCCGCGCCAAAAGAGATTTTGAAGCGCGTCACGTCCTGTTTATGGGAGACGGGAACTATTTGGATAGGATGATGGAGCAACTCAAAAAGAGCAATCTGTCATGAGAACGAATCTGAGCGAGGATAGGGATGTCACAGGATAGTCAGTTCGAACCACGAACAGTAGCGGACCTTAGCCAACAGAGATACACATTTCGCGTGCCTGCTTATCAACGTGGGTACCGGTGGGCTGAAGAGCAAGTAACCAAACTTCTCGACGATCTTGCCGCCTGGGATGGCCAGTCACCATACAGCCTTCAGCCTGTTATCGTTCATGAGCCTGATCACGATCACAAGACGTTCGACGTTGTCGACGGGCAGCAGCGGCTAACAACCATCGCCCTGGTACTGGGCAAACGGGCCCACTACTCCCTCCAGTATGAGACAAGACCCGAGACCTCGATCTTCCTTGGAAAGTTGCAGGGTGGGAACGATCCATACGGGCAACACGAACTGAAAGACCTTTTCGGCAAGAAAGGCAAACTCCGGCAACTCGAGCCGAAGTATCACACCATAGACAACTACCACTTGCTTGCCGCCTATCGAGCTATCGAAGATTGGAAGAAGGAGAGCGGCAATCGCAAACAGTTTCAGGAGGTGCAGCGGAAACTTTTGGACGCGGAGCTTCTATGGTATCGCATAGAAGAAAACCCACGCGTTGTCTTCGCTCGCATCAATTCCGGGAAGATTCAGCTTGGTAATGCCGATCTTATCAAGGCAACCCTCCTGAAGGATGACACTGAGCGTTCATCTCTGATCGCGCGCCAGTGGGACGAGATCGAGCAACAGCTCGCAGATGATTCATTCTGGGCCTTCCTTGGACAGGACCTTAGAAACAAGTACAACCGCATTGAGGTGCTGTTTCGTCTTCTGGTTCCCGCGCGGGACAGTAACCGGAGTCAGTTCGGAGTCCACTCCTTGTACAATGACTGTGTTCAGGCGTACGGAAATGGGCGCCAACAACCAGACTTTCTGCGACTATGGGAACATGTTTGGACGCTCTTCGAAACACTGCGTGAGTGGTATAGCGCGAATCCGATATATCACCGCGTAGGGTATCTGTCGCGTTGGAATGCCGGAAAGACTGCGAACCTCTTCAACATAGTCGCGGCTTACGAGAAGTACACGAGCTCAACGAAGGCGGACTTCGCTCGTTGGCTTGACGGACAAATCGCCTCCACGGTCCGGTCCGGAATCAAGGACAAGGCGGGTAACCCTCCTGAGAATGCTCAAGCGCTCACGGAGAACGTGGCCTACGGTGACACCTCGAATCGCGATATCGAGAAAGTGCTCCTTCTTTTCAATCTTCCGATAGCACCTGGAGATTGGCCCCCGGACGGCTACGAGGAACGATCCGAGATCGATCGATATCGTTACCCGTTCGATCTTCATATACGAGAAAAATGGTCGGTGGAACACATACACGCACAAAGCCCGAAAAAGCCGGACCCAGAAGAGGAAGTAAGGGCTTATCTGGACGGAGTCCAGAAGATGCTCGCAGAGCAAATCAACGACAACTCAGTTTTCACCGGAGATAGTGAGAGCCTGCTGGAGGCCGCGGACGAAATCGCCCAGAAACGAGAGCACAACATCGGGATCGAAAAGCTGCGCAAGCAAATCGACGACATCCACACGAGAATAGAAGAAGCCATGAGCCAGCGCAAGGACTCCTTAGACAACCTTGCCCTGCTGCCCGGCAGGCTGAATACGTCCATCGGGAATGGATTCTTCTTCGAAAAGCGCCGGAAGATCAAGGAACAAGACGCAGCGGGAAGATTCATCCCGCGTGAAACGCGAAACGTCTTTCTCAAGTACTACAGTGACAACCTTTCCGGCGCGTTGTGGTCAAACGAGGACCGTGAGCGCTACATGCATGCAATCCGGGACGAGCTCCAACCTTGGTTCAAGCCACACGAGGAGGACTAGCATGGGGGCACGTACTTCTTTCTGGTCCATGCTCAACGATGGGAGGTCAATCGAGATTCCCGCGCTCCAAAGAGACTACGCGCATGGGCGTACCGGCGATTCCCCTGAGGGTAAGGTGGCGACCCAAGTCAGGCTTGCATTCCTCGCGACCATC
>CAYTDH010000190.1:0-1069 GCA_964436325.1 uncultured Tangfeifania sp. | reverse complement strand
CTTGACCGGGCCGGCGAATGCCAGCCTCTGTCTGGACTTCATGTTCGGTCCGCAGACTGTAGACCGCTTCTTACCGATCGATGGGCAGCAACGGTTAACGACGCTTTTCCTCTACCACTGGTACCTTCTCCCGAAGTCTGAAGATCCCTCTCCTCTTCACCGTTTTCAGTATTACACACGTGAGACGTCCAACGCATTCTGTCGCCTTCTGGCAGAGACACCCCGGTTCACGCTTGAACCTCTTAAGGGGAACCCCTCGGGGGCCATCACCAATCTTGGCTCGTTCTTTCTCCGCTGGAAGAGCGATCCCACTGTGCAAGGAATGCTTCATGTTTTGGACAAAATCCACGAGCGGTGGAAGAACAAAGATGATAATGCTCACACCAAAGCCTGGAAGCGCCTGACCGATGACAAAGACCCTGCCATCTATTTCTTTATACCGAATCACAATATCGCTGATGAAGAAGAACTGTCGCCGATCGGCCCAACGGTCGATCGGGGTGCCGCGGATCTGTACATACGCTTGAACGCCCGCGGTAAGCCGCTTACCCCTTTTGAGCAGTTCAAGGCATGGCTGGAGGAGTACGTCGAGAATCCAGTCGGGTCCAGCACGCAGCTGGAAATATCGCAATGGGAGGGGGTCGGTAGAGACGAGTTTCCCAAGTCATGGAAAGCACTCCTCGATTCCGAGTGGACGGACGTGTTTTGGGAGCATGATGACGGAAACCAGATTGTTGACGAGGAATTTTTGAGATTCTTCACTACCGTTGCTGTATGCGACTTCGCGCTCAACAATACGTTCTCGGACCAGGAGACCGAAGAACCCGAAAACCTAACCCTTAGGAGCATTGCCCCGGAACAGGATAGCGACACATACGTCCCGACCCACCTTTTTGCGAAGCACCAGGTCTTCAACGATCGAAATCTCAACTTGGCTTTTAATGTTCTGGATGCTCTGGCCGTGGACGGAGAGGCTCACCTGCGAGAAGCATTCGCTGATCTGGGCAGATGGCCTGAGGCGGTTGCTGGCGATCGCCAACCGGTGCTCCTGGAAAAGATAGTAACACCC
>CAYTDH010000189.1:0-8364 GCA_964436325.1 uncultured Tangfeifania sp. | reverse complement strand
ACCGCCTGCGCGATTATTTGCAGGAGGTTTTTGGCAGCGAATGGAATACACACACACAACAGCAATTATTGGATAGAGAAGGGGCAAAATCCTCCAACCTTGAAACCTGGTTGCGCGATGAGTTTTTTGCACAACATTGTAAGGTATTCAAAAACCGGCCATTCATCTGGCACATCTGGGATGGCCGTAAAGATGGTTTTTCAGCCCTGGTCAACTACCACCAGTTGGATAAGGAAAACCTCTCAAAACTCATTTACACCTACCTGAACGACTGGATTCGAATGTGTGACGCCAAAAAGAAAGCAGGCGAAAGCGGAGCAGAAGGTTTGTATAGCGCTGCAATCACGTTAAAGGAAAAGCTGGAACTGATACTGAAAGGCGAAGCACCTTACGATATTTTTGTGCGGTGGAAACCGCTGGAACAACAACCCATTGGATGGGAACCCGACCTGAACGACGGAGTGCGGCTTAATATCCGTCCATTTGTAGAGGCCGGTGTGTTGCGTAAAAAATTCAATGTGAAATGGGGCATCGACCGGGGTAAAAATCCTCCCGGCTCCCCCTGGGGCGAAATACGGGATAACAGTAAACACCTGAGTTTGGAAGAAAAACGGGCAGCAAGGGAAAAATAAAGTAACTTTGCTTTTGTACATAAAAAGAAACAAATGATTACACAGGAAGAACTGGACAAGTTATTACCGCAACTGGAGCAAGACCGGGTGGAAAAGACCATTTCATTAACCGATGCCAATAAATTTGGAGAAGCGATTTGCTCTTTTTCCAACGATTTGCCCGACCATAAATTGCCGGGATATTTACTGGTTGGTGTGCATGACGACGGAACCAAAGCCGGGATTAACGTTGATGACAGATTGTTGCAAAAGTTCATGGATTTCAGGACGGATGGCCGGATTGTTCCTCCACCGCTGTTAACCGTTGCCCGGTTTTCTTATCCCGATGGCGATGTTGCCGTGGTTGAAGTTCAGCCCCACGACCTGCCGCCGGTGCGTTATAAAGGAAAATTATGTGTGCGCATTGGTCCGCGCAAAGGAACAGCCAACGAAGCCGAAGAACGCAGACTGGTGGAAAAACGGAGCGCCTTTGCCCGCACTTTCGATGTGATGCCTTGCAAGGGAAGTACCCTGGAAGATATCAGCCTCGAACTTTTCGAGCTTCGTTACCTGTCGGCTGCCATCGATGCGGATACCCTTCGTGAAAATAACCGGAATATAAAGGCACAACTGGCTTCATTAAAATTTTTCGATATAAAGGAAGATTGTCCTACCTATGCCGGAATCCTGATGTTCGGGAACAATCCGCGCTTTTTTGTTCCCGGAGCTTATGTACAGTTTGTCCGCTTTTCAGGTGAAGATGAAGCCAGCGATTTTGAATATGAACATCGTTTCGATGGCGATTTAACTACCCAATTGGGGCAAATGGATGAGTTTATAAAAGCCAATGTGGTTAAAACGGTGCTGCCGGAACTTGGCGCAGATTATGTGTCCAATTATCCGGTACGTGCCATAAAAGAACTGCTTTTTAATGCAGTAATCCACAAAGATTATCAATCCAATGCTCCGGTAAAATTTTATGAGTTTTCAAACCGTATTGAAATTTCCAATGCAGGTGGTTTATACGGGAAAGCACGTCCTGAAAATTTCCCCAATGAAAACGATTACCGGAATCCGGCCCTTGCAGAAGCGGCAAAAAATTTAGGTTTTGTAAATGGTTTTAACGTGGGAGTGAAGGCGGCTCTGGCTGCATTGCAAAAAAACGGCAACCCCGAACCTGAATTTATTAAGGATCAGCCAACTTCATTTTCAGTAAAAATTTTTAAACGGACATGAAAACATTACTTTTTTTTAATAATAAAGGAGGAGTAGGCAAAACCACTTTGGTTTATCATTTTGCCTATATGCTGGCCGAGCTTGGTCACCGTTGTCTTGCTGTTGACCTGGACCCGCAAACAAACCTTACTGCTATGTTTCTGCAAAATGAAGAACTGGAACGGGTTTACAGCAAGGAAACAAATCGCGAAACATTGTTGACTGGGATAAAACCTTTAGACAGGGGCATTGGCGATATAGCGGCTGTAAAAGTGCACGAAGTGGCTGAAAACATCGGACTGCTGGCCGGCGATTTGGAGCTTTCGTTGTTCGAAGACAAATTGAGCTCAAACTGGAGTAAATGCATCGACGGCGATGAAGCCGCCTTTCGAATTGTTTCCTCCTTTCACCGGATTATTGCCCATGCAGCCAAAAATTTCGATGCTGAATTTTGCGTGGTTGATGTAGGTCCCAACCTGGGCGCGTTAAACAGGGCAACGCTTATTTCGGCCGATTATGTGGTGGTGCCAATGGCCGCCGACCTGTTTTCGCTTCAGGGTTTACGGAATTTGGGAGAACGCCTGAGTTCATGGAAAAACGAATGGGCCGACCGGTACAGCAGAAACAGGGCTGCCGATATTGAATTACCTAACGGTTTGATAAAACCACTGGGGTATGTGGTTATGCAACACGGAATAAAAGAGAGCAGGCCGGTTCAGTCGTATCTGAAGTGGGCAAACCGGATTCCCGAAGTGTATGATAAATTTGTACTCAAATATTCCATAAAATCAAGTACTCAGGTAGAAAATGACGAAAACTGCCTGGCCTTGTTAAAACATTACCACAGCCTGATTCCCATGGCGATGGAAGCAAAAAAACCGATTTTCCTGCTCAAACCGGCCGATGGCGCCATTGGTGCACATTATCAGGCAGTTTTAAGGGCATACCAGGATTTCAAATCGTTAACAGAAAAAATTTTGGAAAAAACAGAAGAATGAACCTGAAAGATAAAATCGTCCAGGCAATCCAACACGCTGAAAAACACAACAGCAGCATTATGGTAAGGCCGGAGGTAATCCTGTGGCCCGACCCTGAAATGCTTTGGAACGAAGTAATTCCCATACTTCAGGATGAATTGCCGCAACTAATGGTGTACGGTGACTACAATCCTGAAAAAAAACAAGGTCCGGCCATCTGGCTCAAATGCATGGTTGCTAAAACACTACCCGAAGCAAACTGGCCGGATGAAGTTATCCCAATTATTTATCTGCCCGGCATTTCAAAAAATGAATTACGCAATGCCGAACAAGCGGAACTAAAACTGCAACCCCTGCTTGAATACCAATACACTGGCACCTTATTTCTCCAGGAAAACGGAAAAGAATGGACTATCATGGCGTTTCTGGAAAATATTTCCAACGGGCTGGGCGCAAAAGTGGCCAAAGACAAGGGAACAAAATATGCTTTGCAAACAACACTTGCTTCAATTTTCCGCGCTGACGGTATTTCCTGGGAAAAAGTGAATGTAGATTCCGGTTTTTTGTATGAGCAGGTTTTTCCCGACATCAACATGGCTGTTTTGCAATGGATGTGCAACAGTGAAAAGTTTATGCAGCAATTGCCGCCTGACCGCAAAGAAGCTTTTGAAAACCTGTGTAAACATCAATTTGATTTTACACCTGATCCGGTCAATATTAAAGCCATTTCAGAACAACTGGGGGCACAGAAGGGTGCATGGAAACAGGTGTGGCAGCTTTATGCCAATGCTCCTCATAAATACCCTGAAATAGAAGAATGTTTGAGGTTAGCAAAACCAGATGATTTGGGAACAGGCATTTTTGCCGTGCCCGAAGAAAGCTGGCCCCAGGTGAACGAAGAAAAGGAAACTGAGTTGGCTAAAGACCTGAGTAAAGTATCAAAGTCAGAACTGCCAAAAGCGCTGGAACTTTTAGAAAAATTGGAAAAAGAACATGCAGACAGGCGTAATTGGGTTTGGAATGAATTGGGCAAAACACCACTTGCAAATGCCTTAAAGTTTTTGGTTCAAATGGCATGGTTGTCTGTTAAATCTTATGCTTCCTCCACAATCGAAGAACTGAAAAATTATTACCTGAAAGAAGGTTTTATGGTGGATCAAACCATGCGGAAGGCTCTGGCAGCAGTTAAGAGCGAGAAGGATAAAGCAATAGTTGTGAAGGTTATCCGCTTGTTTTATCAACCATGGCTTAACAGTCTTACTAAAAAGTTTCAAAAGCTGGTTAAACAAGATGCTGCCTTATTTACCTCCCAGTCTGTAACCGAAGAAACCGAATCCTTTGTTTTGTTTGCGGATGCTTTTCGTTATGAGGCGGCTGAGGAATTTGTAAGACGATTTCAAGACAGTAATTACACGATAAGTCTTGAAGTTGACTGGACAGCTATTCCATCGCTTACAGCAACTGCAAAACCTGCTGTGTCGCCTGTTGCTCCAAAAGTTTCAATACAAAGTACCATCAGTGAGTTCAGACCAGCGCTAGAAAATGGAAAAGACCTAAACACGCAAGTATTCAGAGATACAATGAAAGGGGTTGGGTACACTTGTATTCGTAATGCTAATGAAATAGAGCTTGGTAACAAATACTGGCAGGAAACCGGAAAAATAGACAGTCAGGGTCACGAAGAACAGGCTGGCATGGTAAAACGGATGGTTGAATTTTTCGATCAGGTACAGGAAGCGCTTGAAAATGCCTTTGAAAAAGGAATTGAAAAAATAAAAATTGTAACCGACCACGGCTGGCTGCTTTTGCCGGGTGGATTACCCAAACAACAGCTTAATGCAGGTTTAACTGAAACTCGGTGGGGCAGGTGTGCACTTATAAAAGAAGACGCCAAAACCGATTTGCTGCACCTTCCCTGGCGATGGAATCCGTCATTATTTGTGGCTTATGCACCCGATATTCATTTTTTTAAAGCGAATGTGGAATATGCTCACGGAGGGATTTCTGTGCAGGAATGTTTGGTTCCGGTTATAACAATAGAGAATCCGAATGCGGGCAAAGAAGTATCAGCGGCAAAAATAACCGAAATAAAATGGGTTAACCTTAAGTGTACTGTTATCACAGAAAATGCTGACGGATGCATCCTTGATATTCGCACAAAATACAACGAAAAAAAATCATCTGTTTTGGAAACGAATCCAAAAAAAGTTGTTGATAATAAGGGTGTTTTAATGGTAAAAGACAATTCAGAAGGCAACGCAGCCACCATTGTTTTGATTGATAAAAAGAACAGAATAGTTGATAAAAAATTAACCACTGTAGGTGGATAAAACAGAACCTATGGAAATAGATAAAATTGACCAGATTGCAGCGAATGCTTTTGAAGGCTTTGTGGTAAAGAAAGACTTACTTGACCAGTTCAGAAAACAGTTTCCGGTGCCAACGTATGTGGTTGAATTTTTATTGGGCCGTTATTGTGCTACTACTGATTTGGAAGAAATAGCCGAAGGTTTGGAAATCGTAAAACGTCAGTTGACTGACAGGGCAATAAAATCGGGCGAAGAAGAATATTTTAAGTCGAAAGCAAGAGAAAAAGGTTCTGTAAAAATTATTGATTTAATTACTGCACGTCTCGATTCGCGAACAGATTCCTATCTTGCTACGCTTCCAAGTCTCATGCTAAACGATGTGCGTATTAGTGAGGAGATGTTGAATGACAACGATCGGATTTTCACCGGTGGATTTTATGCGGAAATTGAAATTGAATACGATGCAGCCATTGCCAAAGAAAAGAATGGCAGGCCGTTTGGGATTAAAAATTTACGACCGATTCAGCTTTCCAAAAGAAACGTGTTGGAGATTCTTTTTTCAGGCAGAGAAAATTTCACCCTGGAAGAATGGCAGTCATTTCTATTACGCAGTATAGGACTGGAACCAGAAAGTCTTTCTGAACGGGCTAAAAATGTTGCATTTACCCGCATGGTGCCTTTTGTTGAAAGAAACTACAATGCAGTTGAACTTGGGCCGCGCGGCACAGGGAAAAGTCATTTGTATCAGCAGGTTTCACCCTATTCACACCTGGTGAGTGGCGGTAAATCAACTGTTGCACGCATGTTTGTAAATATGGGTTCAGGTGCCCGTGGATTGGTTTGCAAGTTTGATGTGGTCTGTTTCGATGAGGTTTCTGGTATTTCATTCGATCAGAAAGATGGCGTAAATATTATGAAGGGGTACATGGAAAGTGGGGAATTTAGCCGTGGAAAAGAATCCATTCGTGCAGACGGCAGCATCGTGATGGTGGGCAACTTTGAAGTGGATGTGGAACACCAGCAACGAATCAGTCACCTGTTTGGCCCCATGCCTCCTGAAATGAGGGATGATACAGCTTTTATGGACAGGCTTCACAGCTACATTCCGGGTTGGGATTTTCCTAAACTGGATAAAAGTTATTTTACCGGCCATTTCGGATTGGTAAGCGATTTTATGGCCGAATGCTGGACACGCCTCCGCGGAACCAGTCGTATTTCCCAGTTTTTACCAAGAGTGGATTTTGGGGGTGCTTTAAGTGGCAGGGACACGTCCGCAGTTCATAAAACCATCAGTGGTCTTATCAAACTGATGCAGCCAAATCCTGAAGCACCTATTTCAGATGAATTGCTGGAATGGGCTGCAAAAATTGCGCTGGAATATCGCAGAAGGGTGAAAGAACAACAAAAGCGTATTGGTTCTGCTGAGTTCAGGAATACGCATTTTAGTTACCGGATAGGAGAAGAAGGAGTAGAAAGATTTGTTTCGACACCTGAATTGCACAGCGAACAAACCATTACGGATGATCCCCTTCCGGCAGGTCAGGTTTGGACACTTGCTTCTGGCGGCATGGAAGAGAATGCAGGTTTGTATAAAATTGAGGCCAATGTTGGCCCCGGAAGTGGTGTAAAAATATTGAACAGGCCTGCCCCGCAACCATTTTCCGAAAGTGTAAGGTATGCAGAACAAAATCTTTATTCCAAATACAGGGAACTGGTTGGCGATCGTGATCCAAGGGCCCATGAATTTTCCATTCAGTTGCGATCGTTCGATTCGGCCAGAAGTGGTGCAGGAATCGGCATGGGTGTTTTAGTTACCCTATGCAGTGCATTAATCAATAAAAATACACGCGGAGGTTTGGCATTGGTGGGTTCTTTAAATTTAGGTGGTTCCCTTGATTTGGTTTACAATGCCGTTAATCTGGCAGAATTAGCCATTGAGAAAGGAGCGAAAACCCTGCTCACCCCTGTTAATGCCAGAAAACAGCTAAACGATTTGTCGGACGAAATGATTGCAAAAATTAATATTCAGTATTATACGGATTTAAGGGATTGTTTGTTGAAAGCGCTGGTGGAGTAATATTTTTATACTTGTTTTGTTAAAACTAACCCAATACTGATAATTTTAAAGAGCCTATTTATCAAAGTAGAATTAGTAATCAGTTATCTGTTTGACCTCAGTACATTTCTGTTCTTAGCATTAGCAGTAGTTTTGTTAGAACTGATAAAATCTGTAATTATGGAAAAATTGAAAATGATTATTCGTGAAGCAACCCTCGTGTGAAGAATGGTGCCTTTGCTTTGGAATATCAATAACTGTTGAAAACTCGACTTTATTAGGACAGAGGGTAAGGGGGGTTCGAGTCCCCCGCTTCACACCCTTTCAAAAACTGTGTCAAATCAAATAGTCGGCTGGCTGACTAAAAGTCTGCCTGTACACTTTTAAATACAAAGTACATTTTGGTCTTAAATAAATTGGTCCGCTAAGTTATCAGAAGCAAAGCCGAGTTTAGAGTGGTTGAATTATAATCAAAATAAATGTTGGCAATATAATCATGTGGTAATCATTTTAAATACTTGATTATCTCTCTAATTTTCAATTATTTTTGGAACATGTAGCCAATATTATATTATTTTGTCGAAAAACATAGATAGCATAAATCAACTGGTACAGAGGTAAATATTACTATTTAAAACCATTTTTGTATCAATCTGTTGGATGAAGTCCAATAAAATAATTTTTTCATTTAATTTTCAATTTTTTCAACTAATATCTGTCCTGTTCTATCGCATTGATTCTATGCTTTAAATACTTTGCTTTAAACTCAAAATCAGGAATCTCATTCACTTGTTAAAGAGAACAAGATTCCGTCCGTAGGAGGCTAAAAAGGTGCATCAAAGTTATCTGCATTTGAATTGCTATACTCCTTCGATTGTTCAGAAAACTCCTCAAGGCCTGCCTGTATCCGTTCCTTTAGGTCCGGTGAGAACTTTTTGAGTTTCCGAATGCACCAATCATAATAATTGCCTGTCATTTCTTTAAATACATTATTAGGAAAGTTAGCTTTAAAATGTTTCTTCATTAACTCTCCTATTTCCCCAGAAGCTTGCATTCGCTTTGCATTTTGAGTGAAATAATAAGAACTGGCCTCATCTTCATGAAATTGCATTGCTTCTGCCATTTTTAAAGTTTTATGCAAAGCTTTGCATAAAATGTTCAAAGATGCCAAACAATATTTGCAACTTGGCAAATGC
>CAYTDH010000188.1:0-8370 GCA_964436325.1 uncultured Tangfeifania sp. | reverse complement strand
CTGCCGTGACGTTGAAAAATTGTCCAGTGGCAGGTCATTTTCTTCCGTGGAGTGAAAAAAATGCTCAGTGGAGGGTCATTTCCAGCCGTGGAGGGTCAAAAGTCCCAGGGAAGGGTCAAAAACTGCCGTGGAGGGTCAAAACCCAGCAGGGACCTATAAATCAAACATTTAAGAATATCTGATTTTTATTATTGACCTCATTATTGGTAATTAAAAAAATAAATCTGAGCAAACCCTAAGGGAGCTTCGCACCCTTAGGGATGCACCCGCCCGAAGGCCCAATTATCGCAAGCGAAAGCGAACCAATTACGCCCGAAGGGCAAATCATCGCCGAGCGCAAGCGAAGGCAATCAACGCCCGAAGGGCAAATTCCAGCGAGCTTGCGAGCTAAATTATCGCGAGCGTCAGCGAGCCCATCACACCATCCGCACAGCAGCTCCCAAAGCATCCAGTCCAACCGACTGGCAGACCCCGTTCTTATTTTTTTGAATCATGGTATCCAGACTCCATTCCCTCAAATCATCGGCCAGTCCCCAGAGTTGCCTGAACTGTTCAATATACCTCCGGTCGTTGCGGGCTGAGGTAAATTCAGGCTGAAACTGGTCATTGGACTTGTCGCGGGTTTGCCAGATGGCTTCAACGGTGGCCCTGATGTTTTCACTTAAATCTACACCCAGAAGCTTTTTCTCTTCCTCCGCTCCCAGGTAGCGCAGCATAATGCCTCTGCCTGCAACATAATCCCTTCCGTGCTCCGGACCAAAGCTCGAATAGCATGGGGCTTCCCGGATAATTTGATCTTGCTGGCTCACCAGGGCGATCTTCACCCCTTTGCCAATGAGGGAAATATACTCCCGTGCTTTTGTTGCAAAAGCTTCTTTATCAAAGGAAGGGTCTTTCCCCGTATCGGCAAGCCACTGTGCCAACTCATCCCTTACGGCGATCATATCGGTAAGAGCTGCCACAAGCATTCCCTGGTCGCCTGTCCATACCCATCCTTCAGCCCATGGCGGATGAATCTTTTCCTGGTAGTCAGACCCTTCAAAAAAAGCCATGGGGCGCTCCTGCACAAGGGCGGCTGACGGATTTATCTTTTTCAGATATTCGTACTCCTCCAATTGAAACCAGCTTTCAAACCATTTCCATTGCCGGTAAGCCATATCGAGGTATTTCGTGTTGTCAGGAAGATTTTCGGCCAGAGACATACGGTAGATGCGCGAAGAAAGCAAAAACAGCAAAACATTGGTAACCGTATTTTTCACCCCCCGGCTGTTCCCGTTAGCATCCCCGTTCCGGCAGCCATGAGGCACAGGTCGGGCAGAATCAGTGTGGTCATATGCTGTATTCTTTTTATATTCCCAGCACATTTCTGTGGACAACTCAAGGTACTTAACTGCAAGGGAGGTTTCCCCCATCTTTTGAAGATGCTTGCGGCCGTTCAGTGCCAGCAGTCCCCACCATCCAAAGTCATCGGCCCAGAGGGTACCCGGGTCATAACTTGCAAAAAAGGTCAGGTTCTCTTCAAGCATATCGCGAACCTGCTGTTGGATCGCTCTCACTTTTGGATCATCAGGCCATTTTTGTTGCAGGGCATCTGCAAAGGTCAGGCACGCATCGAAAGTATTTCCGCGTTTCCAGAAATCATTAAAATCCCAAACCTGTCGAAACCGGTCAAAAGCAGCAAAAGAACGGTTTTTTAATTCTTTTTCATCGAGTGCGCCGGTCTTCAGCAAATCCCGGCCCACAGGAGCAGCAGCAACCCATGCCGCAGAGCTTCCAGCAAGTGTAATAAAATGTCGTCTTTTCATATTAATTATCTGTTCTTTTTTGATTCCACTTATCGGCCAGTTCCACTTTCTTTCGCATGAAATGGTCTTCATTTTCGCGGTAAATCCGGTTGTTTACTTTTCGGATATCTTCCTCACGGGTATTGTTATAACGAATTGCAGGAATTCCTTCCTTGCAGAAAAGGTCATTATCTTTCACCAGGTTGGTGGTAGCAAGGTGAAAACGCAGGGGGGATTTCGCAATATTGTATATCAGGTTCCGGGCAATAATAAGGTCGGTAGCTCCCTGATCAAGGAACATTCCATTGCTTTCTGCACGCCCTGCATTGATATCCACATCGTGAATGTGATTATCAATCAACTGGCTTCCTGGCTGGAGTCCCAGCATATAAATACCTCCGCCATCGCTCAACACTTTCATGATGTGGTGAATATGGTTCCCCTCCACAATATTCGCGCGACAGGGTGTTGGTTCGGTATTCCACATCCAGCCCACCGAAACACCGGTATAGGGCAAATGCGCAACTTCATTGTTCCGGATAAGGGTTTCGGCGGTCAATCCACACCATATGCCAACGGCACCAAAAAACTGCTGTCCACAGTCCGTCACCCGGCAATTTTCAACTACATTCCCCTGGGCAACCTGCTGAGGATAGGCCTTCCACCACTTTTCGCCATCCACCATGCGATCGTAACCTTCGCCAATCATGATTCCATTCCCCGAAATATCGTTAAAAACCGAATTTTTCACCAGGCAACGTGTGCTGCCAGCTCCAAGCCAGAGACCTGTAGTTCCCAGATGCTCAAAATGGCAATCCTGAAAACTGCAATCCTCTATCCATTCTCCATAAACAGCTGCCGGAACAATCTCCCACTCTGCTTTACGGGGTCGTGAGTCGTAATAGCAGGCCTGAATCCCGCAATATCCCTTTTCCGGAATATTCCAGGCACTATGCCGGAAAGTAATTCCTTCAAAATGAATATTCTCCAATTTTTGATCTTCCTCACCCTGCAAAACAATGATTTGTTCAGCAACCGGCACAACAATCTCCAGGTCTCCCGGATGAATGCCGGAAGGAAGTTGTAATAAAATCTTCCCCGATTGAACATCCTGAATCCATTCATAGTCAGCATCAAGAAAAACCGGAGAATTCTCGAGAAAATAGCGGGGTTGCTTTTCCCAATTGTCGAGATTGAAAAAGTTGAGGCCTTTGGCACCAATGGAATCCACCGCTGTCAGTATATTTTCTTCTTCATCAATGGACTGAACCCCAATACGCGAGACAGACCAGTCATGCAAAAGGATCAATTCGGTTGGGTCTTCCTTTGCGGGAACAGGAAAATCCCCTTCATCAAAATAGAAATGGGTACGGCGGTCGGCCCCCACCTGCCTGACCTTCAAAAACCCTTCATTGGGAAACCTTGCCCGTTGAGCACGCCGGTTATCAATAAACAGTTCCCGGGTCTCCCACCCGTCTTGTAAATGGCCGGGTAAGGTGGCTTCCCACAAACCACCAGGTTGTTTTTCCCAGCCGGTAATTGGCTGACCTCCTGAAATAACAGGTTGTTCTCCCGGCAGGCGCTTAACATAGAGGGCGTTTTCCCCATTTTGCCAAATACCGGCATTCAAGATTAAAGGCGATGAAATACGAAATGTACCCCCTTCAAGCCAGATGTAGCAATCTTCACCGCTGCTGTCACTGAAAAATTCCCGGGCCGCCTCTATCGCCCGCCCGGGGGTGGCAAAAGGACGATCCCTGGTGCCGGCATAAGCATCGTCTCCGTCAGGTGAAACGTAAAAATCAGCCGGAAAACCAGCCGTTGTTGTCAAAAGTGCAATCCCTAAAAAAATGATTTTGAAACAAAAATTTTTTTTCATTGGTCAATGGTAGTTTAAAAAGCTAAAAATAGACCAAAAAGGGGGAATCCCCAAAAAAAGATTTTCCGTCTTAGTGCCATTTTATTCAATAATGGCACAGTTTGGACCGAAATCACTGGCACAAACAACTCCGTAATAAAGCACTTTACTTTCAGTTAACCACTATGTTTGTTAATATTCAATTCGTTTAAATGTAGTACTTTGGCCCGCATTACGTTTATACAATGTTCTCTGCTGGCTTTTTTTCATTCCGTTTGTCAGTCAGCGTTGGCAAAGCCATACTCTTTTGCAATTTTTGGCTTGTGCGGTTGGCTTTAGCGAATTGCAAATGTGTATGGCTTTATTTTCGGACTTTTTGTTCAGGTCTTTTTATAATCGAAATGAAAAGTTCTCTGTCTGTGTCATTTATTAATTCCAAATCAGGCGAATTTTCAAAGGCTCTTGGGATGCCACTGCCAACTCCCACAAAAGGAAGAACATATCTTGCATTGGTAAAAAGTATCGGATTTCTTGGTATGGAAGTTCCTATCTTGATATTGTCAATAGTTAATGTATTAGGAAGTTTTCCTGGGCTTATTATTTCTATTCTATTATCAAAGATGAATACTTTAACGCTTGACGACATAAAATAATCTCTGTGTATTAATGCGTTCACAAGTAATTCTTCAATGGTTTCAATTGGAATTTCCAATTCGGATTGAGAATTGAAGCCATCACCTTTTTGCAGTTTTTTTAGGTTTCGTGTGATGAAAGAAAGGGTTTTATCATACAACTCTTTTAGGTTTCCTATAAAAGGGTCTTCTTTGTCCCGAAACTCATTTGTACTGATATTATTTCCAACCACGGAAACACATTGTACTGTGAACGTTGGTCTGAATTGTTGAGGATTTTTTCCAAATAAAAGCAAACCCCCAAGACTAATTTTTCCGTCTTTCAACATTCCAAGATTAGCAAGAATAGTAGAGGTTGATTGACCTAATTCTTCAATTGTTTTCTTGGTTTTTGCAAGTATGAATTTTTGAAAATATTCTTCGTCAATATCATTGACTGTTGTTCCTGTTACTATGGTTTCATCTGCAAAAAGGTTTCCGCTACTTTGAAGCAATCGGGCAATTTCTTCTTTGGCAACTACTTTTCTTTTGTCAGAGCCGTTTTTTACCCAAATTTTTCCATTATTGTCCATATGCGGTTTGCTGGTTCCTTCTGAAATGTGGGCAACAATTAGATTTTGTTCTTCTACTTTTACGGTTTCGGTATAGATGTATATAGGTGCTTTTACGTTATTGGATGCTGCGTTTGCCAAAAGTTCATTTGTACTTTGCAGTTCTTCAAAAGAAAGTCCGTTAATATCACCTGTTTTATCATCAACCCCAACAATTATCATTCCTCCTTTGGTGTTGGAAAAGGCAACCATTTCAGCACCAATCGAGTTGGCGTGGTTTACCCGGACTTTAAACTGAACCTTGCTCGATTCGCCCATTTGTATTAAATCCAATAATTCTAATGCGTCCATAATTCGTAAATTCTTTTTCTGTTGTTAAATGCTTCTTTCCCGCCTTCCATAATGTTTACAATTTCATTTCTGATAATTTCATTATCAATGCTTCCAAGATTTGTTTTAATACTGTTGGTATCATATTCACAAGAAATGACTTGTTCACAATCTCCAAGAACTGGTATGTTCGGATTGTGAGTGGCAAAAATGAATTGAGAAGAATTTTTTAATTCTTTTAATACTTTAATCACGTCATTGTAAATGGTTTGGTTGTCCAAATCATCCTCTGGTTGGTCAATGATAATTAAGTCGCTTTCTTTTAGAGTCAATAAAAAAATTATCAATGCCGAAGCTCTTTGCCCTAAAGAATGTTCGTTCAATGGTCGTCCGCGATAAATAATGTCAAACTTATCAGGAACCCTGTAAGTTAAAAACGCCTCTACATTACTGTTGAAGTATTCTCTAAATGTGTTTAGTTGAACATCAGAAAGGTTTTCGGAAAGTTTAGTTTTGGATTGGTTTAAATCCTCATAAACTGCAATCATATCGTTATAATTATCTATGATTGCCTGAATAGTGTTGTCCCTTAAATTACTTCCTCTTAAATTCTCTTTTAGATAGCTTTTGAAGTCTTGTTTGTTGCCTTTGAAGTCAACAGCTATTTTAATTGAATTTTGGTCATTATTAACTTTTTTAATTTCTTCCTGCACAATTTCAAATTCGTTGTGCCACAGATTTTGTAATGAAACCAAAGTTTGATTTAATTGGGTTTCTATTTCTTTTTTCTTGTTTGAGAGTTTATTTAATTCGGATAATTGAGCTTTTGTCAGGTCAAGTTCCTTGGTGTATTTTACATAGTCGTCTGCTTGAATGTTGGGCAAATTGATTTTCCTCTTGATTTTTGAAAACTCTTCCTTCAGGGCTTCATATTTTACATTGAAATCCTTGTGAATTTTTAGAAGCTTTGAATTTTCTGTAACCAATTTTGATGAAAGCGATTTGGCTTCACGGAAAAGGTTTTCAAAAACTTCAAAATGTTGCTTTATAGCATCAATATCAGTTGTGTTTTCTTTGGACGAATAGGTTTTGAAACTCTGAAAACTATCCTCATATTCACTTATATATTCGTTTAGTCCGTCAATTACCAGTTGCTCAAATTTTTCAAGTCGTTTGATAAAATTACTATCCTTGTCAAAAGAGATTTGTTTTTCGAGTTTTTTGTCAATCTCTTTTTCTTTAAAGACTTGAATTTTAATTTTTAATTCAGCTTGTTTAGCTTCTATATCTGCTTTTCTTCCAACTTTGGTATCTATTTTTTTGAGTTCCCCGATAAGTTTTAGAACATCCTGATTTTTTTCTTCTATCTCACGTTTTTTATTCAATAAACGGTCGCCAATCAATTTGCTAATTAAATATTCGGTTGAAAGAGAATCGCCTATTTGGGAAAGGTCTTTTTGTCCAAAATAGATAGGTTTTTTTACAATGGCATTGGGTTTCAAGCCAAGTTGCAATTCACCATTTTTATAAATGTTTGTTCTGTCTCCAAGAATTTTTTCAGCATTATATTCATTCCCTTGATCGTCAACCAAAACAGATGTTATTTTTCCACCGCTTTCCAATAATGCATCGACCAAATTGGTTTTATATTCAAAGTCAACATTTTGATTTCGGTTCAAATCAATATCTAAAGCATACCTGATGGCTTCTAAAATTGACGATTTTCCGCTTCCTCTAATGCCAATCAAATTATTCATAGAATGGTTTAGGTGAAGTGTTGTACCATCTAATTTTCCGCCTTTAAAACTGATGGATTTTATATTGCCATTAACTGGATTGGTTGTTTCTTTCTCTTGTCTGAATTGTTTATCCAACAGAGCATATTTAATCGCTTCAAAATTGAATGCTCCAATTTTAAGGTATGTTTTTTGGGTAATGTCGTTGACACAATTTCCTGTTCCGATTCCCGCAATATTTTTAGCATCTGAACCTTCTACAAAAGCAGGTAAATCATTGTTGAGCCAAAGGTTTAACTTGTCAATTACATCCCTTGTTCTAACCTTTTGAAAACCAAGAACGGCTTTTCGGAATAAGGGATTGTTACCTAATTCTTGAATACGTCCACCATCTAATTCCTTGTAAAAACCGCTTCTTTGCTCAATGTGCGCCATTATGATGAAATAGTCTTTCTCAAAGGCATTAAGCTTTCTAATGGTTTCAATCAAATTATCGTTTGAGCGACCATTTTCATTTTCATAGTTATGTTTTCCTGCAAATGTTTGCGTAATAAACTGATTGATATAATCTGTGCCGTTTTCAAGCCACTCAACAGGGTTGAAAATGACAAGACAGTGAATTCCGTTTGACCCGTCATTTACAGATAATTCAACTCCTGGTAATACATATATTTCCTTCTTTTTGGCTGTTTTAGCAAGAGCTTTATATTCGTTGAAGTCGAATTTATTGTGGTTGGTTATTGCAGCGATACTAATACTTTCTTGGTGTAGTTTATTTACATAATTCGATATGTGAAATTCAGAATCACCATCATAAGTGAATTCATTATCGGCATCAGTGTGCAAATGGAAGTCAGCCTTTAACCAAGTGCTTCCATTTTTAAATATTTCATATCCTTTGTCCATTTGCTAATCGTCTTTTGTTGAAACCAATAATTCTCTAACGTCAACATCCAAAACCTGTGAGATTTCCGTTAGGACTTGAATACTTGGCTGTGTATTATTGTTGCAATAATTTGTAACCACCACATAGCTTTTTCCAATCTTTTCAGCAAGCCAAGTTTGAGTTCTTCCTTGTTCCTTTAAAACCTTTTTAATTCGATTCATTGGTTCAGAGTCTTTACTTTTCGACATAATGGCACAAAGATACATTTAATTATTGAAATTCGATATAATTATGTATTAACAGGTAGTAATTATTTTTGTAATTGTGCTTGGCTGTGTGGGCTGAAATAGCCGTCTCATGTTTAATAACTGTGTAAAAACAAGCGACCTGAATCATCCTTATCGTTTAATTCCAGACAAATTTCATTATCATCAAATTGGTATTTTGTTCCATCTTTCAAAACAGGAATGTCAGAATCAATTAACGATAATATATATTGAATATCATGAATAATAGAATTGAAGATTCGATTTATATTTGGATTCGCTCATCCGCAATTATTATATTCGTAACGCCAGTCTCTTCATCTATAT
>CAYTDH010000187.1:0-8391 GCA_964436325.1 uncultured Tangfeifania sp. | reverse complement strand
CCACAAGTCCCGAGATTATATCCCTCATATCCTGTTCGGTCACAGCATCAATAAGCGCACTTCGCAGCTTTGCCACTTTGGCCGCGTGCGGATTGCCAGGGCCGCCGCTGTTTCCCTCTGCAAATGTCCCGTCCGGGTTTCGTTCAGGCATGGTTCAGATCCCTTTTGTATACCCGCAAATGCCGCCGCCGCCTTTGATTCATCTTCTCACACTCCAGGCGCCGCCGTCGCTTCAGGGCTTTGCCTTTGCGGTAGGACTGTTTAGCCTTTTCGACAATCTGTCCGACATAATGCCGTGTATAATCAACGTTTTTTTTGTCCATCTTAGGCCTCCAGTATGGCAAAGGAACGTCCGTTGAACGGTGCGCCCCCAACGCTCATAATGGCCATGAACGCAACACGGTCATTTCGGAAAACTTCCGGCGCCGTGTCGGAGCGACGAAGCACTATATCCCATTCCATCCCGGCCGCATACTGAGACCAATCACCGAATAGAACGTCACCTTTTGAACCCACTGCAGGGGAATCATCGTTGATTGAGTATCGGTTCCCGTTCAGGATACCGGCCGCCGCATCAATCGCGTTTCCAACATATACCGGCCGTCCTTCGCTGTCGGTCTGCTCTTCAAACCACTTCTCCACACCGTCAGCAATGACATAACGTGCTCGTTGACGGTGTTGCACTTTCGGAGCGTGTTTCACGTCCAGGGTGTCCTGGTAACACACCGAGCCGCCGGAATCCCTGGTCACTCCATGAACGTTCTCTGCGTTGGTTATCCCGGTGGGTTGTCCAGATCCGGAACCTGTCAGGAATGCCTGGTTTACCGTGCTCATTGCAGCTTGACGCAACAGCCGCTTGAAGTATGTTTCAAGTTCCACAGCTGAACGCCGCAACATGGATTCCGACACTTCAAAATAGGCCTTCAGGGGGTGGCATTGCAGGTCAAACGATTCGCCGAAGTCCGGTTCATTCTCCGATGGTGCTTCGGTTTCAGATGTGCTCCAGCTCATATCAACCTGCCCTAACAGGTCGGTATCGGTCTGATTCAACACTGGCAATGTGATTTTGCCGTTTTCATCAACAGGCAGGAACGTAACATCCTTTGTCACCCCTACTTCAATGGGAAGCTGTGACACGCTGCCAGCATGATCGGCCGTCAACAGTGCATCATCATCGCTTATCGCCTTGCCCCCGAGGATATCCCGCGTCCATCGGTCTGGCAGTCGCAACGCGTCCGGTGTGTCGGTTGCATCGCGCGCCGCTTTTGCTCTAAATCGGGGTTCCAGACGGTCCTTGCCAGCGTTTGAAACGCCGTCCACACCGTCACGAAGAAACTTCATGAATGAGTTGTTCGCAATCTGTTCTTGCCGTGTTGCTGCCATGATTCTACACCTTTCATTCAGGGTACAAGTTGACTATTTTTTCCCATCCTCGATATCCCCCGAGCTTCTCTTTGGCGTCACTGAGTGACTCGTAAAGTCCGAGTAAGGCGCCGCAGCGCCCAATTGCATAGACCCGTATGTCTAATGGTTCACGGTCACCCAGCGCACCAATAGCTTTCCTGCAGCTATCCAGTGACTTCCCACAGTCCCGCCGCAAAGTGGCGAAAAGTTGGACACATTCCAGATCACGCTTCGTCCACTCATGCCCCCGGTATTGGTGGCCGGGTTCGGATGGTGAAACGTGTCCGGAATGTATCCAAGTGTGAAGGGTTGGAAGGGGAATATCCGCGGCTCGTGCCACGTCTTTTGTGGAGTATGTTTTTGTGTTTTTGTCTTTGCTCATAAACACATTATATCATGGTGCGTAACACGATTCAAGACAAAAGTGTCATTTATTGATGGG
The DNA here is from genome assembly GCA_964436325.1 of uncultured Tangfeifania sp. Taxonomy (GTDB): domain Bacteria; phylum Bacteroidota; class Bacteroidia; order Bacteroidales; family Prolixibacteraceae; genus Tangfeifania. Next base: position 6,545 of record CAYTDH010000187.1, on the reverse strand, counting down.
TACCCCTCATTTTTTGCGGCTTTGCTCTTCGTCTTTGTCCAGATCGAACCCAAACTGCTCACGGAGCCGGTCAGCAATGGCGTTGCCCGCCCGTTTTGCCAGGTCCCGCCGGTTGTCGCTTATGTTCAGTTCTGGCATTGCTGATTCTCCTGTATTATATTCTGCGTTCTCTTCAATCGTTCACCTTCAGTTATAATTCGCGCCGTTTGCTTGCCACATTGCCACAACAGGAAGCACAACAGCTTCACAACAGGAACGCTTTCAGCTTATAGGCCTTAGAACCCTCTACAACAGGTAACAACAGCTACAACAGCTGTTTTTCACTCCTTATATGCTTTTTTCTGTCCTCATTCGGCCTCAAACCACTATACATATGTTTCAAATCCTCTTAAGAGTAAAATATACCTGTTGTAAGTGTTGTTTGCTGTTGTCAGGCCTTCTCGTTGCCAATATCGGCATATCGTTCCTGTTGTGTTCCTGTTGTGTTCCTGTTGTGAGTGTCATTGTGTCACCAAACCAACGCCTTTGAACATTCGCGTTCCGTTATCTGTCTGGTAGTCTTCACAGTTATAATCTTCTCTCAAACGTCTGTAAGCTTTGCGCCTACTAACCGGATGCAATCCTGCATCTTCCGCCCATTCCCGGTATTCCTCATACCATAGGGTTCTGTTTGCTTTCAGGCCGGTGTTGATCGTGCATCGTTCGTCAACAAAGGCAGCAACCGAATCGTTACGCTTGCGGTATTCGTCAAGTTCCACAGCCACGCTTTCCGGTTCTGAAAATTGCCAATCGTTCTCCATAAGTGTCTGCAGGCCACCAACAGCCAGGGCAAACAGGGTCCGCCTTGCCGATGGTCTGGCCAGTTTTTCCGGCATATCCTTATCATCCCGGCCGGTATTGCGGAATCGGTTCTCAAAGGGAAGGATACACAGGCGGTCATACCATGCCTGGCCTTTGTCCGCCCCCCTGGGCATTTCGTTACAGGTGAATAGCAACCGTGCGTAAAGTGGCGCCTTATACTGATCATCACCCTTGCGTTCCACTGAAAGCCATTTGTGCCCCCCGGTCAGGGCTTTGACCTTGCTAACCGTCTTCATAGGTGTGGAACCCATATCATCAAAGCACCCCAACAGCTTGTTTTCCAGGCGTGCCGATGCAAAGCGGTTCTCTGCCAGGTCTTGAAGTGTAATTTCCGCCCAGCTCTTTTCCCCCATCACGTTCAGGAACGCATCAAAGAACGTGCTTTTTCCCGTGCCGCCGGGTCCCTCCAGGACAAAGAATTTGTCCGCTGCCAGGCTGGGAATGAGAAGATATCCCATCATTTCACAGGCCAGTTCCAACGCATCATCTGGCAGAACATCATTCAGGAACCGTTCAACTATGGGGTCGCATTCGGTCGGGTCATACGATACAGGCGCTTGGAATGTGCTGTAATAATCCGGCCGGTGCTCTTGCAATTCATCGGTTTGCGGGTCAAGCATACCATCCTTGCAGTTAATCAGGCGTCGGTTAGTATTCCATACAGGCCACGGAATCTGGGGAACGTCCCGTTTCAAAGTGTACAGGGTTGTATTGACACGATTCGGCCGGGTCCGGTCACCCAGGCGATTTTGCGCGTCAACATCAATGTTCACAGCCGGCCGCCATACCCCGCCGTCATATTCCATCAATCGCCCCGCATCTGTTTCCGGGTCATACCCAAAGCACAGCTCCCGATCCTCTTGCAGATCACGGGCCAGGTTCAGGGGAACGAACGTTTTGCCGTTGAAGTATTGCTCATTCGGTTCAATCCACTGTTTGGCATCATGGATAAACCCCTGCAGTGTTTCCGCTTTGTTTTCCTCATACTTCAAGCGGTCGTCCAGGTCGTTATCGTTATTGGCCGCTGGGATATAACGGACGTCACATTGAACGTTTGCCAGCGCGCGCCCGGCTTTGTCCCTCCAGCTTCGCCCGGCCGTGCCGGGGTCAGGCGCCATAACCACATCGCGCCCCTGCAGAAGATCTTGCAGCCAATCCAGTGCATCGCTGCCAATACCCATCCCAGCCGTGCCGATGGTTGCATCATACCCAGCCGATATTGCCGCCACAGTGTCCGCTTCGCCCTCCACAAGTAACACAGGGTCACGGTCTGGCAGTCCATCTGCAGGGTAAAACAGGCCATGCTGTTCGTCTTTGCCGGTCAGGCTGTTTACATCGTCAAAGAATGCCGAGTTATCCCCCTTGCGCTTTTTCGTGCCGGTTCTCTGGCCGTCCGCATCAAACATGGGAAACAGCACTTTGCGCCCCTTTGACGTTGCCCCGATGGTTTCCAGGGCATCCCGTGTCCAACCCCGCCGGTTTGCCAGTTCGTCGATGGGGTCGGTCGGTGTGGGGTCGCTCTTATATTCGGATGGTTCCTTGAACCCCTTATCTTCCAGCCAATCATAAGCGGCTTTGGCATCGCAGCCCTTGACGGTCTTTACAAAAGACAGGGGATTGTGTGAAGCTTTGCACTTCCGGCAGTGTCCTAAGTGCCTATTATCGCCCCCTAATTCATAATGGTGGGGCCGCTTGTTGCGGTTCTCTTCACATTCAGGATTCGGACAGAAGATAAATGCCTTATCCTGGCCATTGTGTCGGGGGTTCAATCCCAACCGTCTGGCCACTTCGATAATGTCAATGTTGGACAGGTCTTTATTCTGAAGGGTTGCAGTGCTCATACCCGCCCCCCCTCTTTTGACCTTGACGCTGTGAAACATAATGTTATAATGTTAAGTGGAAGGTGAGAGAGAGAGCGTTGTAATTCGGCGTGCTTCATGGTAAAATATAGGTGCGTCATTTGAGTCTCCCTTCCCCGGAGGCAACCGGGTATAAGAGTATTGAGAGGCCCTTCAGGAACATCCTGGAGGGCTTTTTCTTATTTAACTGTCAAGTGCTATTCGTCTTCCCCCACGGGGTCTTCACCTATGGGGATGCAAAGGGTCTGGCCTTGATCGGTTCCCAACAGTTGCACAGCTTCGCCCCGGTCTGTCAGTTTCACCAACCCATCATCGTTGACCACAGCGAAAGTTCCAGAGCTGTAAGGATTGTGGCCGATGCTTTCCAGATATTCGGCCGCTTTACGTAGCTTCTGAAAGCTGATTGCGTCTCGTAGTCTGTCCAGTATCTTTAATTCGCGTATCTGTTTCTTGCCGCATTCCCACGGGGTTGATCGGGTTCCCCCACCATCGGCCTTTACTACCCCTTGCTGCAACCATCTGGCAGCTGTGGGATAAGGAACGCCGGCTTTTTCTGCAGCTTCTTTAAGTCTCATATCAGGCCCTCTCTTTATAGACTTTCTATCATAGTAATATGTTACCAACTTACCCCATCGGAGTCAAGCATATTTTGCACCCCGCGCCGGGTCGGTCCTGCATATGTGACACACCATTTCCCGCGCGCCGATGGGAAGCGTATGTGCCGGGTCCCGCAACTCTTTGCGGGTGGCGCATCGCATCGCGCGCGCGTTACTTGACAGTGAAGACATAATACCACCATTCCCCGCGCGTCGGGTCATTTCAGGCGGTTGATAATACCCGCTTCGGTGTGACGTTGTGGCGTCATGTCGCCCCGCTCCCACCTGGCTTCGGTGTTTGAATCAACGCGAAGCTGATCGGCAAGCTCTTTTTGTGTGAGATCGTGTTCGCGCCGGTATCGTTTCAAGCGTTCGCCGAATCGCGTTCCCCTGCATGTCTTCATCACGGCCGCATATTCGCGCTCAAAGGCTTTCCGTTCCTCGTTGGTGGGTTCGCGCCCCAGTTCGTCCTGCAGTGCTTCCCAGTCCCCCTCTTGCGGTTCGTCAGGCAACAGAGAGAATCCCTCGTTATCCCAGGGTTTATCCCCGGCCGCATCATTGGCCGCCCGTGCGCATTGCTTCGCCGCCCATCGTGCTGTTTGTATCGCGTCCAGTTCGTCAACCGTGCTCATAATCTGCCTCCAGTAAGAATAATGTAACATGCTCCATATTATACGGTTCGTATAGGGACAGTGCAAGGTGTTTGAATGTCGGGTCCCGGATTGTGGACAATATGAACATCATGGAAAACAGAGAATACATCACACTGCAAGAGGCCGCCGAATTGCTTGACAACGTGTCCACACGGACCGTCAGGCGCCGAATTGAAGAGCATGGATGGGATACCCGGTTGGACAAAGGGTCAAAAGGGCAGCCAGTGCGTAAGGTCAGCAAACAGGATGTTCTGAATCACATTCGGGCCAATATGTCCCCGGTATTGTTGCGCGAATTGTCAGAAGACAATGACATAAAGTCACGCGACAGCCGCGCCGGGGTCCCTGCAAATGAGCTTGCCACGTTGTCGGACAATGTGACAAAGCACCTCCAGGCGATTGGCAATGAGCTGGCAGAGATCCGGAAACAAGAGAAGCGCCGCCGGTGGTTCGCCATTGCGGTTGCATTCGTCATGCTTTGCGGGGTCGGGGTCTTTGCGTTGAAGATGCTACAGATTGCCAGGGAATCCCTGTTGTAAAGTGTGGAGTTTCCCCCTGGGAAGTAGGGTTAATCGTTGGAATGTCTGCTTCAATCACGGTTCAAATCGTGTTCACGGCCGGAATCCCCGAATCCGTTGTCTGCATCGAATAGATCGTTGTAATCCACGCTATCATGGATATACAGGTCTGCAGTAATCGAAGTGCTGGAATGCCCGAGGAACCTTGACACAGCTTTCAAGCTCATATCCAATTCGGTCAGCATGTAGGTTGCCCGTGAATGCCGGAATATGTGGGGATTGACCGGTCCGTCAAAGTCCATACGGTCTGCCAGGCGTTGCAGTTGTCGGTATAGGTTGGAACGGTTGTACCGGTTGCCCCCACGGGTTTCAAACAGATAGGTTTCCCCGCCGAATACCTCGTTGATTCGTTCATAGAACGACACAGGAACCTTGATGTTGCGTTCTTTGCGTCCCTTGCCGTGTATCCGGATGGTAGCATGCCCGTTGACCGTTACGTCTGTATGCTTCATGCCTGTAAGTTCAGACACCCGCGCCGCGGTTCGCCATAGGGTTTCTATAATTAATGCCAGGCGGTCGCTTGCCCCATCTGCCAGGCGTTCCACTTGGTCTTTTGTGAGCACATCCTCCACAGTATCATCGGTCTTATATGTCGGTGTGGCCGATTTGACGGCCGATATAATCACGCTTCGTTGTGGTTCCTCGAACATCCCATCCAGCGCGCGCAATATGGAGTATCGCCGCCGGTTCAGGGTTGCCCCGCTTGCCCCTGCATTTTCCAGGGCATCGAAGTAATCCGCTATCGCTTCCACACACACTTCCCGGCCGCACTCTGCAAGCCAACCGTTGAAGTGGTCAACGTCGCTTTTGTATGAGTCCAAACTTGCCTGGGAAAGCGCCCGATCATCGGAAGCGTTCAGGTCCGGAAGTTCCAGGCGGTCGGTCCGGTCGGTTTTTGCCAGTTCGTTTCTCATTGTCTGCTCTCTCCTGTTGAAGTCCCTTGATTACTCTACATACAACATAACATAACTTTTGTTGTATGTCAAATAAGGGATTGTGCTACTTTGGCCGCTTTCAGTGTTACGGTTCCCCTGGAAGTCCCCGCGCGCGTTACCCCTTGAGTTTTATGAAGTCCCCGGATGGTAACAACATCCAGCGTCTTGTTGTCGCAAGTGGCCTGTCAGATTACATTTGACTGTTTGGATGGTCCCTCAAACCACATCAAACTGGGTCAAATTTGGTCAGTCATACGATGGGATTCCCTTGCGCGCGCGTATGTCACCTTGCATTCGTTGCACAGTTCGCCGCTCAAAGTCCACATCCGCCCGCGCGTATGTCACCGGGAAAAGTGTGAATTGCCTTGCGCGTTACCCCTGTAGTTTTCTAACGTCCACCTGTCTATCTAGGCAGTTCGGTTGGTGGTGGGGTTCGCGTTCGGTCGCAGATCGGAAAGCGTTAGAAGAACCTACGATAAATAAAGGCAGACAGGTTGCCCCCGCTCTTTATTGTCAGTGCCTTAGCCTACACCCCCTCAAAGTACCTTCAATCTTTGCCCTCATAGTTCACTTCAAAGATCACGTCCGCTTCCTCCAGAGTGTCCACATTGCCCGTAATAGTTCCATCGGGCCACTGGGCCACAAAGTGGGTGCGTCGTTGCTCTTTGGATTCCAGGTCATTCAGGCGCTTTGATATGGTCTTATCCATCACCGTTGCCCCCGTTTGGTGTCGGATTCTGAATCAATGAGCTTTCCAGTATGGTTGCATTCGGTCCGGCCGCTTCATTTTCGCGCCGTCGCTCTTCAGGCGTCTTGCCGTCCAGGCATGAATGCATGATTACAGTTTCCCCGTTCCCGCGTTCCTCCAGGTTGTCCAGGCGCTTCTGTATCCTCATTGTGCATTCTCCAGGGCTTCAATTCTTGCGATGATGTCCGGTTCCAGGGGCTTACCCAGGGTTCGCCGCATAATCACCTTGACCGCTGCAACGTCCCCCTGTTTTGCCCGTTCCACAAGTCCCGAGATTATATCCCTCATATCCTGTTCGGTCACAGCATCAATAAG
>CAYTDH010000186.1:0-8401 GCA_964436325.1 uncultured Tangfeifania sp. | reverse complement strand
TATTTTCGGTAGTATTGCCTTTTTTGAGATTAAGGGTTTACGAACCCCAACCGGTGGTGCTTTCCGAAATAACGGTAACTCCCCATAAAAATCTGATGCAGGCCGTCACCGTATATGGGCAGGACTTTTCCGGTTCGCTTGAAAAAGCAATACTCTCTTCCGACCTGTTTATCTGGATATATCTTGGAGGCCTGATTTTCTATCTGGGTCGTTTTATGGTCCGTTCGCTACAAATTGCCTGGTTAATACGTAAAAACCCGGTTCATAGATTTGATGGTTTAAAACTTGTCTTTCTTGAACACGAAAGCAGCCCGTTTTCCTTTTTGCGTTACCTGTTCGTAAGCCAGTCTCTTCAGAGTAAAGAAGGCTACGACCGTATGATGGCACATGAAATGGAACATATTCGCCAGGGGCATTCGGTGGATGTCATCATGCTTGAAATCCTTACTGTTTTTCAATGGTTCAACCCATTTATGTGGATGCTTCGGCGTGCCATACGCGAAAATCATGAATTTCTGGCCGACCAGGCTGTACTGGCTGCAGGCGTCAGCCGCGGGTATTACAAGAAGTTATTGCTTAACCAGTTTGCCGGAGGACCACTGCTTCTAACCAACAATTTCAATTATTCACTTATTAAAAATCGAATTAAAATGATGTCAAAAATAAAATCTTCCAGAATGGCCAATGTGAAATATGCTTTTGGCCTGATTTCCATTGCAGCGCTTATCATTGCTTTTGCCTGTGAGCAAAAAGAGACGATAGTTCCCGGGCAACCGGAAAATGAAAACGTTCTGACCCTCAAGCATACCATACTGAAGGATGGAAGAATAAAGTTGGAGGGGACTGAAGAAGATTTAGAGAAATTCAGAAACCGCTTTTCGGGGGAGACCGAATTTCAAATAATAACGGATAGCCTGGGAGGCGTTTATCTTGTGGAGCAGGAGAAGGTAAAACCCAAATCTCTGGAAGGCGATCAAAAGGTGTTTTTCATTGTGGAGGAGATGCCCGAATATCCGGGAGGAGAAATGGCACTGCGAAAGTTTATTTCCCAAAACATCAATTATCCTGAGACGGCCCAGAAACAGGGGACCCAGGGAAAAGTATATGTGACTTTTGTGGTTTCCAAAGATGGAACTGTTGCCAATGCCAAAATTGCCCGGGGAGTTGACCCCGTGATCGACAAGGAGGCTTTGCGGGTGGTGAACAGCCTGCCTAAATGGAAGCCGGGGAAACAAAAGGGTAAGAACGTAAATGTCAGCTACACGGTTCCCATCAATTTTGTACTTCAGGGTGGGGAGGAAAATAAACCGGCAAATAATGAGAAAAACGAAATTAACACAACAATCTTCACCAAAAAGGATAATTCTTGATAAACCGAATCTGCAGCTTTTTCCTTAAGCTGCAGATTCAATTATTTGTAATTCCGGCAGCAGACAAAATTATCGGGGCCTGTCGAGGGAGTTTTTCAGCCCTGCTTCCTCCCTCACCAGATTGGCAAGCTGAACCCTGCTTTTCACATCCGTTTTGGTATAAATGTGATGTGCATGGTCCTTTACGGTTTGCAGGGTGATGAATAATTTTTCGGCAATGGCTTTGTTGGTTTTTCCGGAGCAGATTTCGAGGATGATTTCTGCTTCGCGTTTAGAAATTTGATAATTGGCACAAAATGATTGGAAATTTTTTCCTGTGGGCTGGGATTTCATCGCTCTTAATGTAGTTCCAAATTTTAAACAAACGGGTAAGAATGCACTAACGGTGAATAACAACAGAAAGGAGACCAGCGTAAATGCATAATTATAAAAGACCAGGTACCACAGAAAGAAAGAATAGATTCCTACACCAGCCAGGTAAAAAAGGCAACACCTGAAAATTTCATTTTTTCCGGCCGGGAGGATTTTTAAGGCTTTGGGCCTGAAAAAAGGATAGAAAAAAATCAGATGAAAAAAGAGATTAAGAGCGACAAATAAACGGATGATCAATTGGTCAGCAGTCGGTGGAATAGAAAAAGTACTGTTTTGAAAAAGAACCATAAGCGATATCAGCAACAGGAAAAAGAATCCAAAATAAATGAAAACCCATTTCCTGCCTGGCTCATATCCATTCAGATTAAATCCAAATTTCAACAGCATGAACCAACTAACGATTAAAAAGGGTATAGCGGGAAGAGGAGTATAAAAACGTATTTTTGCTGCCAGGTCCAAAGGAACATTTACATCGGCAATCACCTGCCGGAGGAGTAAAGTACCCCAGATGGCATAAATAAAAGAGCCAAAAAGAAAAATTTGCTGGTAAATAAGTATTTGCATAAAGGGTTTGGAATACTCGCGAAGCAAATGGTATGATACCAGTGTGCCAATAACTGCCAGGCCAGTAGTGGTTGCAAAAGTTGCCAGGTATAATAAATTTTCAACAAGCATTTAATGGCTTCTATTTTCAAAAAAAATCCCTTATTGTCATACATTCTGATAAGCTGCCGGTTCCGGGTAAGCTAACCCTTGTTTTTTTCTGCTTTCAGCGCATTTATATATTGTCTCTCTTATTACTCTTCCTGGTACTCCCGAAAAAGGCGCGAATGTGACCAACCAAAGTAGTGAATATTTGATTTCCAACCAAAGTAGGAAGGATCTTTTTTAAGGAAGAACGATATTTGGTCATGAAATGAAATGAAAACAGAAATTAAAAAAATGGAATCATGAAGAACAATGAAGTACGCAATTTGACACCCTCGGTTGGGGGTAGTTTTAGTTTTGCCTGGAGGAAAATATTTCAAAAATCTTTTTTGCCCCTGCTCCTGGCAGTAATCATCACAGGGTTGCTCAATGGCCCGGTAGGCGTCAATTGGCAGGGAGAGAGCGGAGATATGTTTAATCTGGTCTGGGTATTACCCGCAGCGCTGTTCAGTATGGCTTATGCTTTTTTATTTCTACCGGTCATTAAATATGGCGAAGAATACATCTTTTTAAAAGCCATGCGTGACGAGGAAGCAGAGTTAAAATACCTCTTTGATGGTTTTAAAAGCAAATACCTCAAGATTGTCCTGGCTAACCTGATCGTTTTCGCCTTGGTAATCATCGGATTTATCCTGTTAATTATTCCCGGAATTATTGTTTTGTGCCGGCTTGCTTTTGTTCCTTACCTTGTTATGGATAAAGATATGGAACCCATGAAAGCGGTGGAGAAGAGCTGGGAAATGACCCGGCATCATGGATGGAAGGTTTTTTGGATGGGACTGATATCATTTTTCATCATTATCCTTGGAATCATCGTCTTTTTTGTTGGAGCCATTATCTCTTTTATGTGGATACACGGAGCTTTTGCCACCCTTTACCAGTCGGTGCTGAATCAAAGCGACGAGGAGAATCCAATTCCTATTCTGGGAGTTAACGAAGTTTGAAATTCGTAACCGAAAAAAACTCCCATTAAATCGAAACAGGAACCCGGAAAATTCCGGGTTTTTGTTTTTTCTGAACTTCTTTGTTTGTATTTTGAAGCCTCAATTTTTTCAAATGAAGAAACGAAGTCTTTTTCTGCTATTGATTGTCTGTTTCCAGGTTAGCCGGGCCCAGTATTTTCAAACCGGGCAGGACCCGGCCTCTATCCGGTGGAGACAAATAAACACCCCCAATTTTCAGGTCATTTTTCCGGGTTATTTCGAGGAACAAGCCCAAAAGCTGGCGCTCAAACTCGAAAAAGTGTATGAATACGGAAGTTATTCGCTGGATTATAAGCCCCGGAAAATCTCTGTAATTCTCCACACGCAAACGGTTAAGTCCAACGGACTGGTGGCCTGGGCACCACGTCGTGCTGAATTTTATACCACCCCCCATCAATCCATTTATCCTCAGGACTGGCTTGAACAATTGGCCCTGCACGAATTTCGCCATGTTGTACAGGTGGATAAGCTGGACAGCCACCTTCCGGGATTGATAAAAACCATTTTGGGTGAACAGGGAACAGCCCTGGTATTTGGGACCCATTTGCCGTGGTGGCTTATTGAGGGCGACGCAGTAGTAACCGAAACCGCTTTGAGCCATTACGGCCGGGGGCGGCTTCCCTCCTTTTTGATGGAACACCGGGCGCAAGTGGTTCAAAAGGGGGTATTCTCATACGATAAAGCCTATTTTGGGTCTTACAAAGATTTTGTGCCCAATCATTACAAACTGGGGTATTACCTGGTGGGCAATGCCAGGGCAAGAAACGGAATACAGCTGTGGGAAGATGTTTTAAACCGTTCCGGAAAAAAACCGGTTACCTTTTCTCCCTTAAACAAAGTGCTGAAAAAACATACCGGTTTCAAAAAAACCGGACTGTACCGTTCAATATTCGATAGCCTGCATGTTGCCTGGAATGAAGCCGACCGCAGGTTTAAACCCCAACCATCCCAAAAAGTTTCTCCTCCCAACCGGTTTTATTCGAGCTATATCCACAACCATTGGTTAAATGATTCTACCATCATTTCCCTTAAGCGATCGTTTGATGAAATCCCTTCTTTTGTGAAAATTGAACCCGGTGGTAAGGAAGAAAAAATATTTTTCCCGGGGACGATATTTAATGAATCGGTTTCTTTTCGCGACAACTGGATTGTCTGGTCAGAACATATTCCTGACCCGCGCTGGGAGCATAGCGGACATTCGCTTTTGAGGCTTTTCAATATTCAAACCAAACAAAGAATTGAAATCAAACCTCAGTTTAAAAGTTTTAGCCCGGTGCTGTCTCCGGAGAAAACAAAACTGGTTGTTGTTGAAACCGACTTTTCCAATAACTATTTCCTGACAGTCTATCAGTTGCCTTCCGGAAAAATGCTGAAGCGCTTTCAAAGTCAGGAGAACAACTATTTTTTTTCGCCAGCCTGGCTTAATGATGATGAAGTAGCTGCCGTCGTGCTTGCCCGTGACGGAAAACGGCTTGTAAGAGTAAATTTCGACACCGCAGAGATGACCATTCTTCTTGAAAAAGAATTGGGAAATATTAAAAGCCTCCGGGTCTCTGACGGCTCTTTGTACTTTATTGGCTCCTGGTCAGGAAAAAACAGCCTTTACCGCTATCATCTCAACACGAGGGAGGTTGACCGCCTTTATGAACCCCGCTTTGGCGTGGATTATCCGGCTCTTTCTCCCGGAGGGGATGCGATGGTTTTAAGCGACTACGAAGCGGATGGTTTCAGGTTGATTGAAGTACCGGTCAGGGCAGAAGAGAGGGTTCCTCTCTCCGGCATAAAAAAAGCCAGCTACCCGTTGGCTGAGGCATTGGCCGCACAGGAAAAAGGAATTCCCGATTTATCTCTTGAGGACACCACAGCTTACCCCTCCGAGAAATACAGCAAGGCTGCTCATTTATTCCAGTTTCATAGTTGGGCCCCGCTTTTTATCGATGCCAATGCCTATGAATTTACTCCTGGTGCAAGCCTTATGTCGCAAAACAAACTTGGAACTTCCGAGACCGTCCTGGGGTATAAATGGTATTTGTCTGAAAAGGCTGGACAATTTTATGCGCGTTATTCCTGGAAAGGATGGTACCCGGTGATTGATTTTGAATGGAACGGTGGAAACCGTGCTTCATCCTATTCGCTTATTCAACAAACAAAGGATAGCCGGGGGGAAGTGATTCGTCAGGATACCACCCGGCAGCGGTATACCTGGGGCGAAAACCGGGGAAGTTTTAAAATCAGACTGCCGCTGAACCTGGGAAAAGGAGCTTTTAACCGTTACCTGCAACCTGAATTTCAGTACCATTTCTCTTCATATAAACGCAATGAATCTACTCCTGAAAAATTCCTGGATGGGAATTTTCATTCGCTGGGAACCCGGTTGTATTTTCACCAGTTGCTGAGAAAAAGCTTCCACGATGTTTATCCCAATTTTGGGCTCATTCTCGACGGGACTTACAGGTATTCTCCTGGGGGTACACTCGATCCCGGAAATATTAAAGCGCTTCAGTCGGTGCTTTATCTTCCCGGAGTCTTAAAATCTCATGGAATGAAATTTTATGGAGGGATTCAACAAACCAACAATGAAGGGACCATCAGTTTTTCCGATGTGGTAAAGTATGCCAGGGGTTGGGGAAGAATCAATACCTCTTCCGTTTTTACCGCCACTGCCGATTATAAAATGCCGCTTTTCTATCCCGACTGGAACATAGGGAGACTGGCTTACTTCCAACGGGTTAAGCTGGCCCTCTTTGGCGATTATTCTCAACTGAAAGGAAACTATTACGATCATGGAAAAAAGACGGGGTCATTTGAAAAAAATATTGTTTCCCTTGGCCTGGAGCTCTCAACCGATGCCAATATTCTAAGGTTCTATGCACCGGCGGATATCGGATTCAGGGCCTCTTATCTTCCTGAGTTGAAGAATGTCTATTTCGACTTCCTTATTTCAATTGATTTCACCGCTCTTTAAGGTGAAAACGGTAATCTCAGGAGCCATGTCAATGCGCCAGGGAACACCTACCATGCCCAGACCTGTATTGACATGCAACACCGCTGTTCCGTTCCGGTACAATCCCCCCCAGTATTTTCGGGTTAAGTAAGCCAGACTAAAAGGAATTCCTGCGGTTTTAATGCCCCATTGCATGCCATGGGTATGTCCGGATAAAGTGAGTTCAATATTGCGCTTTCCCTCCACTTTACTTTCCCAATGGGCAGGGTCATGGGTCATGAAAAGGGTAAAAGCTTCAGGAGGAATACCCTGAAGGGCCTTTTCAATATCTGCATATTGCGGAAATGGGGAATGTCCCCAGTTTTCAACTCCTGCAATAAAAATAGAGTCTTTTCCCCGGCGCAGGATTTTGTTTTCATTATTCAACAACGTAAAACCGGTTTCGCTATGAAGGGATTGGATTAACACAAAATTATGCTGCTTTTCATGCGGACCTTTCCAGTCGGTATAATCCCCGTAATCATGATTTCCTAAAATGGAATAGGCCGGAACATCCTGCGTCATTTTTTTAATCTCTTGTTTAAAACCATCCAGCTCGTCTGCGTAATTGTTCACAATATCCCCGGTAAAAAGCAAAAGGTCGGGATTGAATTCCCTGATTTTTTTTCGGGCCCTTTGGGGCAATTTGTCTGATTTTAACATGCTGCCCATGTGAATATCCGATATTTGAACCACTCTAAAATCGTGAAAAGAAGCGGGTAAATTGGAATAATGCAAGGTGAAAGAATTGATTTTCAGTTGCTGGTTTCCGAAAAGAATCCCGTAAATGAGTACCACTACAATGCCGAGGGAAATAATGAATCCTGAGTGCGGAATAATATCCGTCTTTCGCTCAAAAACCCAATGCAAAAGCAAGGAAAACGAAAGAGGAAGATCAAAAATCAACACAACGAAAAGAACGGCATTAAAATAGAAATAGAGGGGATAATTGGTGGCTTCACGCGGGTGAAAAGGATAGATGTATAAAACGGTGAAACCCGTTAAGACCAGAAAATGTACTCCCCAGAAAATCCATTGACTTAACCTAGAATCTTGCTTGGGGAAAATTTTGTTCATTACCCTGCGGGAGGCAGCGGCGTTGATCAAAAAGAAAATAAAAAAAAGGGTAATATATAGCAAAGGAAAGGATCGCATAGCTCAAATTATCTAATTAATGGTTAATCGGTATCAATAACAATTATCTGTTCTTCTGGTTTAATGCCCAATATTTCAGTTGATTATCGGTTAAAAGCATGATTTTTACCTTACTGAGAATAGCATATTTTAAAAAGTGCGGACAAATATACACAAACATCGCACCGAAAAAAGGGATAATAAGCAACCAAAACTGAGTATTAACAAAAAATAAAAAGGAAACCGGAAAAGGAAAGAAGAAAATAGTTTTGGCGTCAATAATCCGGTTCACACTCCTCAGAAAATATTATCGAAAAACTCCACAGCAAAAAGAAGCTATAAAAAGAAAAGGGGGACAGGAAAATCAATTCAAGTTAACGACAAATAGCAATACACATTTGTATACAACACAATAAAAAACGCAAACAAACGATTCTAATTCACAAATACGAACAAAAACATCCGGAATATTTTCATGTTTACAAATGAGAACTACCATTCAAAGCAACAGATTCTAATAAAAAGTTTATAAAAACTTAAAGTTCAGTAATTCAATAGTTTAAATTATATAACCTAAAGTGAAATAGAGATATTTTAACTTCCAAAGACAGATTTGATTTTAAAGAGGGAAAATAAATATTTTAAATCATTGTTTACCAGTAATTTAATGTAATATATTTAAAGTATTTTATAGCTTCATTGGATATTATAAGTAATTGAAATTTAATAGTTTAAATATAGCAGAGTGTTTTACATTAAGATACAAGGCCAATAAGAAAGTTTCATTTTGTCTAAATAATATGCGGAGTTCAGCCAAATATGCATTACATTTGTATAAATATGTTGTAACC